>JAFTAX010000111.1 GCA_017458445.1 Ruminococcus sp.
AATATTTTTAGAAAATTTTTAGGAGGTATATTAATTATGGCAGTAAAAGTCGCAATTAATGGTTTTGGACGTATTGGTCGTCTTGCATTCAGACAGATGTTTGGTGCTGAAGGTTATGATGTTGTTGCTATCAACGACTTGACAAAGCCTTCAATGCTTGCTGATCTTCTTAAGTACGATACAGCACAGGGTGGATATTGTGGAAGAATCGGTGAAAACCTTCACACAGTAGAAGCTGACGACGAAGCAGGTACAATCACAGTTGACGGTAAGACACTTAAGATCTATGCTATGGCTAACGCAGCAGAGCTTCCTTGGGGTGAAATCGGCGTTGACGTAGTACTCGAGTGTACAGGTTTCTATTGCTCAAAGGAAAAGTCACAGGCTCACATTGATGCAGGTGCTAAGAAGGTTGTTATTTCAGCTCCAGCTGGTAACGATCTCCCAACAATCGTTTACTCAGTAAACGAAGGCACACTTACAAAGGATGACACAATCATCTCAGCTGCTTCATGTACAACAAACTGCTTGGCTCCAATGGCTAAGGCACTTAACGACTATGCTCCAATCCAGAGCGGTATCATGTCAACAATTCACGCATATACAGGTGACCAGATGATTCTTGACGGTCCTCACAGAAAGGGTGACCTCAGAAGAGCAAGAGCTGGTGCTGCAAACATCGTTCCTAACTCAACAGGTGCTGCAAAGGCAATCGGTCTTGTAATCCCTGAGCTTAACGGTAAGCTTATCGGTTCTGCACAGAGAGTTCCTGTTCCAACAGGTTCAACAACAATCCTTACAGCAGTTGTTAAGGGTACTGACGTAACTGTAGACGGAATCAACGCTGCAATGAAGGCTGCTGCTTCTGAATCATATGGTTATAACACAGACCCAATCGTTTCTTCAGACGTTATCGGTATGAAGTACGGTTCACTCTTTGATGCAACTCAGACAATGGTTTCAAAGATTGCTGACGATCTCTATGAGGTTCAGGTTGTTTCATGGTATGACAACGAGAACTCATACACAAGCCAGATGGTTAGAACAATCAAGTACTTTGCTGAACTTGCTTAATCAAAAAGCTTAATATTAAAAGAGCTGTCAGTTTTGGCAGCTCTTTTTTTGTGCTATTGACAAATGTATACCCTTTAGTGTAAACTTATATGAGTAAGAAAAATATATAACCAAAGGAGAAATCCATGCCTTTTCCATATAAAATAGTATGCCTCTCAACTGCAGTTGTTATCAGCTTGAGTGGCTGTTTGTTTGAAGGAATGCCAATCGGCATGAATTCTGATATTAATAGTATAACAACCTCTGTTTCCCAAACAACAACCACAAAAGCTAAAACGCCTGCACCTAAAGCCACACATATCTATAGCACCAATGACACCTTGGGCTTTTATACTGCTTCTCTGTCTGCTGATGAGAAAAAGGTTTTCGGTGAAGTCTATAAGGGCATTATGAATTATCAAAAAAGAATTAATGTTACTCACAGCGTGATCCCATCGGATAATATCGACGAGTTTCTGACATTCGTAACATCAGTAGGTTCTGATATCCACCAGCTATCCGAAAACTATGGCTTGTACGCAGATGATAACGGCTTTGTCACAGCTCTTGATATGGAATATACCCGAAACAGTGAAGTTGGCAAAAAAGAGCTTGCAAAGCTTAAGACTAAAATCAACATAATAAGCAAGAAAGTGCAACCACTTTCCGATTATGACAAGCTAAAGTTTTTCCATGACTATATCTTGCGTTTTTGCAGCTATTCCGTTAATGCCCCAAATCCATACTCTGCTTATGGTTGCCTTGTTGACGGAAAAGCAGTCTGCGAGGGCTATTCCAAAGCGTTTGCAATGCTCTGTCAAAGCTCGGGCATACCGTGTATAAATGTAATAGGCAACGCAAATGACGGAAGCAGTAAAACCGAAGCTCATATGTGGAATATGGTCAAGCTTGACGGCAACTGGTACCATATAGATGTAACATGGGACGACCCGAAAGGCATTTTCGGCAGCGACTATCTCAAGTATGATTATTTCAACGTCAGTGACGAGATGATAAAATCCGACCACCAGGCAACAAAGAATATGTACATGAACTACCCGGTCGCTAACAGTATAAGGCAAAACTACTATGTAAAGCAAGGGCTGTTCTTGAAAGACAACGCCGACAGCAAAGCGTTTATCAGCAATACAATCAAAAAGAGCCTTGACTCATCAGATCGCTATGTACGCTTCAGATGTCAGTCAGATAAGAAGTATAGCTCCGTAACACAGGAGTTTTTCAATTCCGATAATAACAATGAAGGCTTTTTTGACCTGCTTTGCAATACGGTGGACAAGTACGGATATGCTGCTTCAACAGCAGAATATTCGCTTGTTGAAAACCCTGAAACCAGGATTATAACAATACAACTTGAGCTCGAATAACGCTCCCGGACGGCAACGCCGTCCGTATTTTTTTGCCCTATATAAAGGCTTTCGGCAAAATCACCATTATTTATAGCCATAGAGCCTTATTTTTCTAAGGTTGAAGGCGGTAAAAATCCTTGACAATAATGCTAAAATGTGTTATATTTGTATTTGCACTAAATACACATGTTCGTTGGAGGTGGACGATTTGGCAGAAAAAGACGGTGGCTTGGTAATAGTAAGCTCTGATGTTTTACCCGATATAATATCAAAGGTCCTTTCTGCAAAACAGCTTAAAGCAAGAGGCGAAGTTTCAACTTCAGCTGAAGCTTGCAGAACGGTTGGCATCTCCCGAAGTGCGTATTACAAGTATAAGGATTCCGTTTTCAAATATGAAGAACAGTTTGCAAACAACATCGTGTCTGTCTACTGTGTCTTAAGAGATGAAAAAGGCGTTCTTTCTTCAATAATAACAAAGCTCTATGAGCTTAACACCAACATTCTTACTATCAATCAGAATATCCCAATCGATTCAGTAGCAACGGTTACGATCTCGCTTCGGTTTGACCACGAGATAAACACTACCGCTACATTGAAAAAAGAGCTTATGGCACTCGATGGCGTTGTTGATGTAAAGATAATTTCAGGTGAATGATAATATACAAAGGAAGGTTAAGAAATATGAGTAAAATAGCTGTTATAGGATACGGAGTTGTGGGTTCGGGTACTGTCGAACTCTTTGAGAAAAACCGTGAATCAATCTGCAAAAAGGTTGGAAAGGACTGCTCGATTAAGTATATCCTTGATCTGAGAGATTTCCCTGACAGCCCATATGCCGATAAAATGATAAAAGATTTTGATATCATTCTCAACGATGACGAGATTGAGGTTGTCGCTGAGGTTGTCGGCGGTGCAACATTTGCATACGACTATACAAAAAAGCTTCTCTTAAAAGGCAAAAGCGTTGTAACCTCAAATAAAGAGCTTGTTGCAACACACGGTGCAGAGCTTCTTGAAATCGCAAAGGCTCACAACTGTAATTACCTCTTTGAAGCAAGCGTAGGTGGCGGTATCCCAATTATCAGACCATTGAACAAGTGTCTTGCAGGTAACGCTATCGAGCAGATAAGCGGTATACTAAACGGCACTACAAACTTTATCCTTACAAAGATGATCAAAGATCAGATGGACTTTGATTCAGCACTTAAAATGGCTCAGGAGCTTGGCTATGCCGAAAAGGACCCGACTGCTGACGTTGAAGGCCATGACGCTTGCAGAAAGATTTGTATTCTCGGTTCACTTGCTTTCGGAAAGCACATTTACCCTGACTCAGTTCACTGCTCAGGAATCTCAAGAATAACTCTCGATGACGTTGAATATGCTGAAAATGCAGGCTATGCAATAAAGCTCATCGGCTCGGTAAAGCCTTATGACGATAACCACGTTGTTGCGATCGTTTGTCCACGCCTTGTTCCAAAGAGCAATATGCTTGCGTCCGTTGACGATGTATATAATGCTATCTCTGTAACAGGTGACGGCGTTGGCGATGTGCTGTTTTATGGCCAGGGTGCAGGAAAGCTTCCAACTGCATCTGCTGTTGTCGGCGACATTATCGACTGTCTCAAGCACCACAACCGTGTGCTTGCACTTTCATGGGACGACTGCACCGATAAGGGCTATGTTGTAAGTTACAAAAAAGCTGAGGTTTCAATGTATGTCCGTGTTAAAGCTGACGATGCACAGGAGCTTAAGGCTTCAATTTCAAATATGTTCGGAAAGGTTATGTATATCGAAAGAAAAGGCAGACCTGACAACGAAATCGCATTTATCACACCAAACATGGTCGAAGAAGACATTGACGCAAATCTTGCAATTCTTTCTCAGTCATGCGAAATTGCAAGCAAGATTCGTCTTTTATAATCAAAAAGAGGTAAATAGCTTATGTTTAAGATACAAATACCTGCCACAAGTGCAAACCTTGGGGCAGGTTTTGATGCATTAGGATTGGCACTTACATATTACAACTACGTTGAAATGGAAGAGTGCGACCATATAGATATCTCATCATCTGACAATCTGGATATTCCGACTGACGAGCGAAATCTTATCTACATTTCCGCAAAGGATTTGTTTGAAGTCTGCGGAAAAAAGCTTGACGGGCTTAAGATAAGACAGACAAACAATATCCCGATGACAAGAGGTCTTGGCTCATCATCTGCCTGTATAATTGCAGGGCTTGTTGGTGCAAACAAGATTCTCGGCGAACCGCTCACAAAGGACGACCTCGTTGACCTTTCGGCACAGATTGAAGGTCACCCTGACAATACTGCTCCTGCACTTCTCGGCGGAATTGTAACAGCCGTTTTTGACGGAAGAAAGGTGCACTGGGTAAAACAGGAGGTCTATACAAAGCTTAAATTTGTCGCAATTATCCCTGATTTTGAGCTGAAAACCGAAATGGCAAGAGCTTGTCTGCCAAAGGAAATCTCGCACAAGGACGCTGTTTATAACCTTTCCCGTGCAGCATTGTTCTCAGCATCACTGCTCACAGGCAAGTTTGAAAATCTGCGTACCGCTGTCCATGACAGACTTCATCAGCCATACCGAATGGAGCTTATCCCACATTGCAGAGAGGTCTTTGATATAGCCTACACTCACGGTGCATACGGTGCATATATAAGTGGTGCAGGTCCTACAGTCATGGCAATTGTTGATGAAAACAACACCTATTTTGCAGGAAAAGTTAAGTTCTCTCTTGATAATGCAGGGCTTTCAGGCTGGGAGGTCCACGAGCTTAGAATTGACAACGAAGGAACAAAAATAATCGGAGTATAGCGAGGAATAGTATGCTCATAAACCAGACTGAATTTAATAAGCTGTTTGCCTGTGGCAATATGGCGGTGACCGATGAGCAGTATACTGCCCTCGAAAAATACAGCAGACTGCTTGTCCTATGGAACGAAAAGATAAACCTGACCGCAATCACCGACCCAGAAGGCATCGCACTCAAGCACTTTTTTGACAGTGTCTACCCTTTCACGTTAATTGATATTCCCGATAATGCAAGTGTTATTGATGTCGGAACAGGTGCAGGCTTTCCGTCTTGTCCTTTGAAAATTTTTAGGCGTGACATAAAGCTTACACTGCTCGACAGCTTAAATAAGCGTATTAAATTTTTGCAAGAGGTGTCCGATACGCTCGGCTTAGACGCTAAGTGTATCCACGCCCGTGCAGAAGATTTGGGTAAGGATGCCGCATACCGTGAAAAGTACGACATCGCCTGTGCAAGAGCCGTTGCAAATCTTGCTGAGCTGTGCGAATATTGTCTGCCTTTTGTGAAACTCGGTGGTAAATTTGTCGCACTTAAAGGCTCAAACGGCAATGAAGAGTTAGCTCAGGCTGAAAACGCAATAAAAACTCTCGGCGGCAAAGTTGAGCTGAAGCAGGAATACACATTGCCAAACGGTGATGGCAGAACACTAATTGTTATAAAAAA
>JAFTAX010000112.1 GCA_017458445.1 Ruminococcus sp.
CTATCACGGTTATCTCAGCTTTAAGGAGCAGGATATTACACCCGAACAGGCACAGGCGATTGGTATGGAGTTTGCACAGAGAGTTTGGGGCAAACGATTTCAGGTGGTAGTCACCACGCACCTAAATACTCAGCATCTTCAAGACGAGTTTTGTCAAGGGTATTTTCTACCAAAGTTGTAATTTTCTTTTCGTTCACAACGAACAAAACCGCCGACAGGACAGTAGGACAACTCCATAGGCGGTTATTCTGTTTATCAATTCAATTTTTTTAATATGATTCTCATTTTAAATAAATAGTTTGGTTCATCGTATTCAAACGATACATCTCCGTCATATTTATCTGCAATTCGTTTGATACTTTTGATTCCGTACCCGTGTGGTGCGGATTTTTTCTTTGTTGTAATCAGTTTGCCGTTTTTGATGTTCGGAGCAGTGGAGCAAGAATTATTCAGAGTAAGAGATATATAATTGACGTTGGTTGGTGTGATTTGCAACTCTACCTTTTTCTCCTCAGAATCTCTGCTTGCTTCAAGGGCGTTTTCAAGCAGGTTATCCAACAGCGAAGTCAGATCATTGTCGGCGATAAATGAGAAGTCAATGTTTCTTATATCACAGTTGAACGTGATACCGCTGTCTGCAAACACCTTTGCATATCTGTTAATAATAGCGTTGACCAATTTATGATTGCTGTATTTCTTAATGTTTTTGACCTCATATTCACTGTAAAGATTGTCTATGTAATGTTCAATACCATCGCAATCATTTTCGTTGGATAATTCTTTAATTGAAAGCAAATGACGCTTAATATCATGAATCAGGATATTGGAGTTTTCATACTGATTTTGAAGCAGAGTATAATACTCGGTATCAAGTTCCGCCTTCTGTGCTTGTAACTGCAATTCCGTATTCTCTCTTTGTGTTTTGAGCAGCGATTCGTGTACCCAAAACACAGTAATGTTTGCATACATCAAAAGAATTGTTGCAACGCTGAACAGAATATAGATATTGTCGGTTGTAGCGTAAAGTTCTGTTATACGGACTATACCGAGCAATACAACGATTGATGCAATAGGTAATAAAAGGAGCAAAGCACTTTTTGTGTTCTTCAGATCGCTGCGGATTTCCTTTGTAGCAAACTTGGAAATCAAGTAAGCCGTGAGAAAGTATAACAGTTTTGCCGTGCCACTTTGTATCAGCAACAGCATATCGTTTGAAGTGTGTTCGGTGATCCCAATACCAAATGCAAATCTGGATACATATACAGTAATTAACTCAGTTATCAGCATTGTTGCAGCTAAAAGCAGTGAATTAAAAACAGCTTGTGTTACCTTTGTTTCATAACATAGGAAACAAAGCAGAAAATTAAAAATGATGAAGGTAGCTAAATTTACATTTGGAATACCAAAAAAACTGAGCCCGAACTGAATAGCGGCTGAAGCCATAAAGCTCAGAAAGGCTACGCCTCTTTTATATTTCTCGTTAAACTTATTTCCAAAGAACATCAGCGCAATCAAGGCTTCAAAAATATATACAAATGCGTAACACACTAAAGTCATTTTATACCTCCGGCAAAATCAAAAAA
>JAFTAX010000113.1 GCA_017458445.1 Ruminococcus sp.
AAAAAGGCGAGGAGTGTAAAAAGAAAGTCTCTTTACACGGTGCCACACCTTGTAGAAACTTTGGCTTTTCTATGGGACTTGTTGCAATGTGTCCGAGCTATATACTTTTGGGATTGCTTATAATCTCAAAGTCGGAAATATTCGGCAACTTTCTTCCTGCATACAAGCTTTTAAACGCATGCTTTTTCCCGCTTATCGACATTGCAGCACCTACAGCAAAAATGGCTGACGTTTCACCAGCACTCTATATAATGATGGCAATTCTGCCGGTTTTGTATATGCTGTCGCTCGGCATATCCTTCATGCTTGGATATGATAATGTTGACATTAAAACAAAGCTTATGTATAAAGAAAATAAAGATTAATTTGCAACAAAAAGGCTATTCCAGATTCGGAATAGCCTTTTCTTTTTATTTATTGAGTGCGGCAATAGATTCTTCAATCTTAGCCATTTTTTCCTGCGCCTTAGCAAGTTTAGCTCTTTCAGCTTCAATCAGCTTTTCAGGAGCTTTTGCAAGGAAGCCCTGATTGTTAAGCTTACCGTTCAAGAAGTCAAGTCTTTCTGTACAGCCTTTTTCTCTTTGTTAAGACGTGCCATTTCCTTTTCAACATCAATAATGTCTGAAAGCGGAATAAATATTCTTGCACAGTCTGTAACAACGGTTACTGAATCAGGAATATCCCATTTATCAGCAATTTCAACCTCTGATGCTGATGCAAGTCTTTCAAAGAACATTACACCCGATTCAAAGATTTCCTGCTCGTTTGTTTCGATATAGAGCTTAGCCTTAACGGACGGTGGAACATTCATGCCATTTCTTGTAGCACGAATACCTCTGATTGCTTCAATTATCTTTTCAAACATGCTTTCATCATCAGTAAATGACAATTTCTCATCATAAACAGGGAAGTCATTTAGCATGATTGGTGTACCGTCATTGATAAGTGCCTGCCAGATCTCTTCTGTGATAAACGGCATGAATGGGTGCAGCAGCTTTAGCATACCTTTCATTACCCATACAAGAACAGTCTGTGCAGTCAGTGCTGTTTTGCCACCTGCTGTGATTCTTGGCTTTGTAAGCTCAATGTACCAGTCGCAGTAAATATCCCAGATAAAGTCATAGAGATTCTGTACAGCAACACCAAGCTCATATTTTTCAAGGTTTTCATTTATAAGCTTTGCAAGTGTATTGAATTTAGAGATAATCCACTTGTCCTCAACATTCAGATTCTCAGGAAGCTTGTCCGCCTTGAAATCATCAGGAAGATTCATCATGATAAATCTCGATGCGTTCCATACCTTGTTAGCAAAGTTACGGCTTGACTTAACCTTTTCATCAGTAAAACGCATATCGTTACCTGGTGCATTACCTGTTGCAAGCATGAAACGCAAAGCATCAGCACCATAGTTTGCAATAACTTCAAGTGGGTCAATACCGTTGCCGAGAGATTTTGACATCTTTCTGCCCTGTGCATCTCTCACAAGACCGTGAATAAGAACAGTGTCAAAAGGCTTCTCGTGCATATTCTCAAGTGCAGCAACAATCATTCTTGAAACCCAGAATGTGATAATATCATATCCTGTGACAAGTGTGCTTGTAGGATAAAAGTAATCCAGGTCATCATTCTTGTCAGGCCAGCCGAGCGTTGTGAACGGCCAGAGAGCTGACGAGAACCATGTATCAAGTGTGTCAGGGTCCTGACGCATTTCTTTGCCACACTTTGGACAAATAGCCTTGTCGTCCTTTGTTACAACCATCTCACCGCAATCGTCACAATAAAATGCTGGAATCTGATGGCCCCACCATAGCTGACGTGAAATACACCAGTCACGGATATCCTCCATCCAACGCATATAGTTCTTTTCAAAACGCTTTGGAACAAACTTGATACTGCCGTCTTTTACAGCTTCAATAGCAGGCTTAGCAAGGTCTTTCATCTTAACAAACCACTGCAGTGAAACCCTTGGCTCAACAGTAGTGCCACATCTGTAGCAGGTACCAACATTATGCTCGTGGTCCTCGATTTTTACAAGGAATCCGCCTTTTTCAAGGTCCTCAACAATCTTCTTTCTTGCTTCATATCTGTCAAGGCCTGCATATGCAGGATAATCTTCAACAATCTTTGCATCATCGGTCATTACATTGATAATCGGCAGGTCGTGTCGTGCACCAACTTCAAAGTCGTTAGGGTCATGAGCAGGAGTAATCTTAACAACACCTGTACCAAATTCCATATCAACATAGCTGTCAGCAACAACAGGAATCTCACGGTTAACCAACGGCAGAGTAACTGTCTTTCCGACAATGTCCTTGTATCTTTCGTCCTTAGGGTTTACTGCAACGGCAGTATCTCCGAGCAATGTTTCTGGACGTGTTGTTGCAAGCTCAACATAGCCTGAGCCGTCTGTGAGAGGATATCTCAGGTGCCAGAAGTGTCCTGCCTGATCTTCATATTCAACCTCAGCGTTTGAGATTGATGTGCAACAGTGCGGACACCAGTTGATGATTCGCTCACCTCTGTAGATAAGCCCTTTTTCATAGTATTTAACAAATACGTCCTTGACTGCCTTTGAACAGCCTTCGTCCATTGTAAATCGTTCTCTTGCCCAGTCGCATGATGAGCCAAGCTTTTTAAGCTGTTCTACAATTCGTCCGCCGTATTGCTTTTTCCAGTCCCAAGCACGCTCAAGGAATTTATCTCTGCCGAGATCGTCCTTTGTAAGACCTTCTTTTCTCATTGCTTCAACGATTTTTGCTTCTGTCGCAATTGAAGCGTGGTCAGTACCAGGAATCCAGAGTGTGCAGTAGCCTGACATTCTCTTCCAGCGGATAAGAATATCCTGAAGAGTGTTGTCAAGTGCGTGTCCCATGTGAAGCTGACCTGTGATGTTTGGAGGAGGAATTACAATTGTGTATGGCTCCTTTTCAGGATCACGCTCAGCATGGAAACAGTCGTTATCAATCCAGTATTTATAGATTTTGTCCTCAACTTCTGAGGGATTATAAAGCTTTGAAAGCTCTTTTTTCATATTAAACATTCCTTTCAATTAAGATAATTCTGATATTCTAGTGACTATTGAGTCAGACTCGAACACCAGGTAATTTCTCAAAAGGAATAGCATTATGAATGTGTATGAAGTTTTTCATTGCTTTTCAGTCCTTCCGACAAATAGTATTTCTTAATATTATCTCATATTTATCCGATATTGTCAAGTTTAAAGCCAAACCTTGACAAAAATGATAACAGCTGATATAATGAAAAAAACTGAATATGAATAATAATTGAATTTACGGTTTGAAAAGTTGTATACCGAGTAGATTAATAGGGAATCCGGTTTGAATCCGGAACAACCGCCATTACTGTATTTGACGTAAGAGAGCATATTTGTCATTGGACTTGTCTGAGAAGACCTGCTCTTACTGCGATTTTTCGCAGTATCATAAGTCAGGAGACCTTCCGTAGATTCACAGGTTTAACATTGTCTTGGGCGATGAAGTGTGCAGCCGTTTTATTTATTCGGGTACAAAATAGCTATGCATATTTCTATGGCCAAAAACAGTACCCAAAATAAATATACAGGCTTAGTTTAGCACTTTTGTTGCCTTGGCAAGAGTGCTTTTTTTGTATATTGGCCGCAAGGCTGAAATATAAATATGGAGGTTTAAAAATGAAAAAACTAAACAAACTCTTTTCAATCATGCTGGCAGTGCTTATGGTTCTCACAGTGCTTCCTGCAAGTGCAACAGCAGAAGGCGACGACGCTGTAAACGACGCTATAACTGTTTATCTTACACTCAGCGATGACGGAAGCTTTGTTGTTGGCAACGACGCAGAAGAAACTGTTATGGCAAGAGTGCCAATCACATTGTCATACTTTGATCTTGCTGAATACGGCTTGGAAAAGTATAATCGTTGTGAGGCTGACAGCTTTGAAAACGGCGGACAGTACATCAACGACACAGTGGTTGAACAGCCAACACTTCTTCATCTGATGATTAAAGCACTTGAAGAATACTATCTTGGCGGAAACAAGCTTGAAGTCGGTGGAGATGCATTGTCTGTTACAGGTGATGCAACATCAATGTACTTCGAGAATTTCTGGGGACACGATAGCAACTTTATGTTCCTTGTAAACCACAGAGTTGCATTTATGACTGACAACTGGTCGGCAACAGCAGATTATGTTCTGCTTGAGGACGGCATGGAAATTGATATTGGAATGTTCTCAAACTACAATTTCTATTTCTATGGCGGCTTTGCATATTTTGACCAGACAGTATATAATGTTCAGGTTGGCGAAGAAGCAACATTCCAGACAATGAGGTCAAACACAGATATGTTTGGCGATGACTTTGGCGGCGATCCTACAACTCTTACAGGACTTGACACAGTAATCTATGATGATAAGTGGAATCAGATTGACGATGTTACAGACAGCGTTAGCCAGACTGGTGAATTCTCGTATACTTTTACAGAGCCAGGTCTTTACTATGTAGCAGGCATGGACCCATTCGCTGGTGATGAAGAAGACAGTTCAACAGCTCCTGCAATAGCAATAGTTAATGTTTATGATGTTCCTTACATTCCATCTTGCCTTGAGGGAAGCGTTTATTATCAGCAGAAGGCTGATGACCCGACACAGTTCAGATTTATCGCTGAGGTAAGTGCTGAGGACGTAAAGAATGCAAATTCAGGAATGATAGTTATTTCAATTGATGGTGAAGAACAGTATGTCAGCATTAAGGGTGCATACAAGTCACTCAAAGCTAACGGCAAGACAATTAATGCAGGTGAAGGAAAGTGTTATGTCATTTCACCAAAGGTTGTAGTTCCTGATGACGCAGGTGAAATCACTGTTGAATTTGTGCTTGACAACTATGATATTGGTCTTTCAAGGACAGTAACTCTTTTGGCATAATCATAAAATTACAAAGGCACCCGAAAGGGTGTCTTTTTTTATCAAAAAATCCTTGAAATTTCTGCACAAATGGTGTATAATATATGTGTATGTATTTAAAACTATTTAGTCTGCGGAGGCTGTATATATGAATGTGGATAAAGTCCTTGAAATAGGCGTTCATTTAATAGTGTTGTTTATGGTAATCCCGATACATGAGTTTGCACACGCATGGAGTGCAACAAAGCTGGGCGACGACACCCCTCGTTATCAGGGAAGACTAACACTCAATCCTTTTGCACATATAGACCCATTAGGTGCTGTTTGTATGGTGCTGACAGGCTTCGGCTGGGGCAGACCTGTACAGGTTAATCCATATAACTTTAAGAAATACCGTAAAGGCATGGCACTTACTGCGGCAGCAGGCCCAATTTCAAACCTGATTGTTGCGTTCTTTGGCATGATAGCATATAAAATAGCAAATGCTGTGTATGTTACCACTATGCTGTCTGATTATTATACTTCAGGCACAGTGCCAACATCTTATTGGATAGCGATGATTCTTTACTATTTCACAGCAATAAATGTCGGATTGGCTATGTTTAACCTTTTGCCAATTCCACCACTTGACGGCTCAAAGATTCTTTCATATTTTACAGGTCCTAAGCTTGACAGATTTATTGCACAGTACCAGATGTATATATCCATAGCATTTATACTGCTTGTGTTCTCTCCGATTTTGCGTACACCACTTTCATGGTTGCAAAACGGAATGATGTGGGTTATGGATAAGCTGACATTCTGGGTGGATTTACTGATAGGACTTTTAGTGTGAGGTAAGTATGGCGATAGAATTTAAACTTGATGCCTTTCAGGGTCCTCTTGATTTGCTTCTTCATCTTATTGCTAAGCACAAGCTGAACATATATGATATTGAGATTTCCTTGCTTTTGGAGCAGTATCTTGAGTATATGAACCAGCTTGATGAGCAGGATTATGAATCAGCAGGCGAGTTTCTTGAAATGGCTGCAAGGCTGATATATATTAAAACAGTTTCCCTGCTTCCACAGCCTGAAGAAGCACAAAAGCTTAAAGAGGATCTGGAAGGCAGGATAATTGAGTATTCTCTTTGTAAAAAAGCAGCAGAAATGCTGAGAGAAACTTATGCAGGCGGACTTGTTTATGTGCGTCAGCCTGTACCGATGATAATTGACAAAACGTATACACGAATACACGAGCCACAGGAATTGTATGATGCCTATATGGGCATTTCGGCTAAAAGCAGAAACCGTAAGCCACTCAGGGCAGATATGTTTTCGCCTATTGTGTCGCACAGAATTGTTTCTGTTACATCTAAGATCATCTTTGTGCTGAAAAAGCTCTATAAGCATGGCGTGTTTGAAATGGACAAGCTCTATGATAACGTTGAGAGCAAGTCTGAGCGTGTTGCAACCTTTCTTGCAATACTTGAGCTTACAAAATCAGGACGCATCTACATCAGCGACGATAATAAGGAAATCCGTTTTATAAGGCGTGAAAAAAAGCATAAGGATAAGACGGAACCTGTTGATGATACAGAACAGCCTGAACCTGTTGAGGTTGCCTCAGACTTTCAGGAAGATGAAAGCCCTGTCGACTTGCAGGAGGATATAGCTTTTGAACAGCCAGTCACTGAGCAGACTGTTGATGCTCAAGCAGATGACGATGTTGTCACTCAGGCTGATAATCAGCAGGACTTGGCTGAGATTGAAGAGCTTTTAAAGACTGTTATCAAGCCTAACTACTGGAATATGAGAAGAAGCTACTGGGGAAACAGCCGTGTAGGCGATGACAGACGTAACAACTACTGGTGTTATGGATAATAAAGGAGAAAAGGAACATCATATGAATATAAAAGAAAAAATGCCTGTACTTGAAGCGATACTTTTTGCAGGCGGAGAACCTGTTGAGATTGAAAAGCTGTGTCTTTCAATGGAGATGGGTAAAAAGGAAGTCCTTAAACTTTTAGATGCACTTAATGAGAAATATCAGGATCAAAGCAGTGGCATTGAGCTTTTGAAACTGGAGGATTCATACCAGCTTGCAACTAAGAAAGAGTATGCACCGTATATTAAAACTGCATTGGAAATTAAGAAGAATACAAACCTGTCACCTGCAGCAATGGAGGTGCTTGCAATAGTTGCATATAATCAGCCTGTTACAAAGAGCTTTATCGAAAACGTAAGAGGCGTTGATTCATCAGGCGTTGTCAATTCACTTGTGGAAAAGAACCTGCTTGCAGAAGCTGGCAGACTTGACCTGCCTGGACGACCGATCGCCTATAAGACTACTGACAATTTCTTGAGAAGCTTCCAGCTTACAGGGCTTGGTGACCTTCCACCTGTTCCGCAGCCAAAGGAGCAGATAACTATTGACGAGGTAATTGCAACCGAAGAAAGCGAATAATAGAGTAGGATAATTATGCTGATTGGAGATGATGACAATAATAGTATTGTGGATATTGCTATCAATAATAGCTCTTATTGTTATACTCCTGCATTTTTCTGTATCGGCATTTATAAAGTTTGATGAAAACGGCTTTGTGATAAAGGTTAAATATATGTTTTTTACCTTGTATCCGAGAAAGCCAAAAAAGCCTAAAAAGATAAAGGAAAAGAGCAGACGGCGTAAAGAAAAGATAGCAAATGATGATGAGTTTTCAGACAGCCTTGATTATGACTTTGAAGAATTCAAACAGGAGTTGTCTTATGAAAATGTAGTTGATAATGCTGATAATGAAGATGTAAATACTGACTCGGTTGATGAGCATGAAGAACAAGAGGAGATAGCTGAAGAAAAACAGACAGAATCTCCACCTGCAAAACATCACAAAAAGAAAGATAAAAAGAAAAAAGAAAAACCACCAAGAGAAAAAAAGGAAAGTAAGCTTGCGTCATTTAAGGAAAAGTATTATAAGTATAAGCCTTATTTTCCAATGGGCTGGAAATACTTTAAGAAGCTTCTGAAAGCAATAAGAATTACGGGCGTTAAGATTAATCTCGATGTCGGCAGAGAGGACGCCCACGAAGCAGCAATATATTATGGAGCGGTTGAGGGAATTGTGTTTAACACGCTCGGCCAGCTTAGCAATATGTTCACCGTGAAGATAAAAAGAGCTGATGTTAACTGCGTGTTTACAAAGAATATTATTGATGGCAGTGCAGAATGTTATGTAAGGGTTAGACCAAGCACAATAATTGCAATAGCGGTTTGTGTAGGCGTTAATTTCCTTGTTATATACCTGAAGCAAAGACGTGCAAACAAGAAAAAACAAATCAATGAAAATATAAATACTGGAGGTAAAACAAATGAGCGATAACTCAAAACTCGAAGGATTAGTTAAAACAGCTATGGAAAAGGTTCACGAAATGGTGGACTGTGAAACTATCGTAGGAAAGCCTATTGTAACAGCTGACGGCACTACAATTATACCTATCTCAAAGGTGTCATTCGGCTTTGCGTCAGGCGGTTCAGACTTGCCTACGAAGTCAACAAAAGACCAGTTCGGCGGCGGTTCAGGTGCTGGCATTACAATCAGCCCTGTAGCATTTATTGCTATCAGCAACGGTGAAACAAAGCTCTTGCAGATGACAACAAATACACCTTATGAAAACGCTGTAGTAAACGTTGTTCCTGATGTTGTTGACAAGATTATTGACTTTGTTGACAAGAAAACAACAAAAGACGAAACAGACGAATAATTTTATAATATAATTTGAATTAAATTGAAATTACGGCACATTCTAATACTGTATTAATCAGTAAAGGTGTGTCGTAATTGAAATTATTGTCTTTTTTATCTGTATTGGTGTTTTCATTTACAGCGTTTGCATTTAATGTGGATGCTGTTGATCTGGCTGAAATATCTGCAAAAGGTGCAGTGCTCATTGACTGCAAAACAGGAGATGTGCTGTTTAAAAAGAATGCTGACACAAAGCTTCCGATGGCAAGCACAACAAAGATAATGTCAGCAATGCTTGCTTTAGAAAGCGGTAATCTTGACGAGGAATTCACCGTTGATTCAGATGCGATAAAGGTTGAAGGCTCATCAATGGGCTTGCGTGAAGGTGACAGGGTTACTATGCGGACGCTTGTGTATGGTATGCTTCTGCCGAGCGGTAATGATGCTGCAAATGCAGCTGCCGTGCGTATATGCGGATCAACGGATAAGTTTGTTGAGATGATGAATAAGCGTGCAAAAAAGCTTGGGCTTAAGTCAACACATTTTGTAACACCGTCAGGTCTTGACGATGATACCGATGAGCATTATTCAACAGCTTATGATATGGCAATGCTAACTAAAGAAGCGTTGAAGAACCCTGACTTTCGTGAGATTTGCAGCAAGTATAAAGCAAAGCTTAAGTATGGTAATCCGCCTTATGAGAGATGGCTTACAAACTCAAATAAGCTTTTGAACAGTTGCGAAGGCGTAATTGGCGTTAAAACAGGTTTTACCGATAAAGCGAAACGGTGTCTTGTTTCAGCCTGCAAAAGAGATGGTGCAACGCTTATTTGCGTGACGCTTAATGCACCTAATGACTGGCTTGACCACACAAGGCTTTATGACTATGGCTTTAATATGTATGAAAACCAGAAGCTACCGCTTGATAGTGACAGGTTTGCAGTGAATGTTGTTGGCGGTGAGTCGGACACAGTTTTGTGCAGGACTAAAACACCTGTTATAAATATGCTCAGAGGCAAGGCTGATGATGTTGAATCAAAAGTGTGTATTAATCATTTTTTATATGCACCAGTTGCAAATAACACGGTTGTCGGAAAGGTGAAATATCTTTATAAAGGGCAAATGTTAAGTGAGCAAGAGATTGTGACATCAGCATCTGTTGAATGTAAGAGTGTAAAAAGAGAGCTAAGCATTTGGGACAGGATAAAAGACGAGATAGAAGAACTATTTGACTAAAAGGGCAGTATGCCCTTTACATAATTCATGCTGTGAAGCATTAAGGAGTGTATGCTATGGAAAAAATCAGAATTCAGAAGATAATAGCTGACAGTGGGTATTGTTCAAGGCGTAAGGCA
>JAFTAX010000114.1 GCA_017458445.1 Ruminococcus sp.
AGTTGTTAATGTTAATTTAGTCCTCGACGATAAGACTTATGCTGCTGTAAAAGCGGGAGTATATGAACTCGGAGGTCTTGTCAAAGACAATAAACATATAATTAGAAAGCATTTGCCTACTGTTGTTGATTCGGCAAAAGAAGGCGCATCGAAAGCAATTGACATCGTTCGTAATCTCAAAGGTGCATTCATTATAGTTGGTGGTCTTGTTATTGTCGGCGGTGTTGTAGTTGGAACTGTATCGTATTTTACTCAGAGAGAAAAGCGTAAGGCAACTAAACAATTCAGTATGACTTTCGACGATTATTTAGAATCGGCTAAAAATGGATCATTAACAATTAGTCAGATCGATGCACTGATTACTGCATTGAACGAACTTGAAAAATACAGTAAAGATGGTCAGATACCATTGAGAATACCAGCAAAACAACTGGCCACTCTTCTTAACAGTATTTATGACTATACTGTTCGGATGGCTCAAGCAAACCAAATTGATCCTCGTGATGTTAATTCACCAAATCGCTCGTCTAATAATAAAGTGTTGGAGTTGCATAATTACCTTGAGTTTCAGCGACAGATCCTCAAACAAATCGCATAAGTTTTATGTACCGGAGCAGGCTCGCCTGCTCCTTTTTGCTTATCCTCCTTCCTCGGTTTCTTCTCCGTCGTCGCCGTAGTGTACCTTGATCGGCGCGCAGGAGATATACTCCACCGAAACGGAACTGTGGATATCATTGAAATATGATATGTACGAGCGTGGATCCACTTTTCTGCAAGGATTGCTTAAACACTAAGACAGCAATTAACCATACTTTGTTATTGCCCCACCTACGCACTTAGCGTGGGTGGTGTTTTTATGCCTGTATAATTCACTACCGCTTATGCCATAAATTATACCGTTCACGTCAAATCGCTTGACAAATTCAGATAGTATTTGTATACTATCAATAGTATTATAGACGTGTAATTAAAATTTTTGTGCATTTTAGGATGTGAGCGAGCTGAATGGAAAGAACGACCGCCACTTCATTAATGCGAAATGCGATATGTTCGCATGCAAGGTGTGCAGAACGAAAAACGGCTGGGCTCATCAGAAATGGTGCAGCAACCCAAAGCTCGCCCCTGATTGTTGCGACTGTTTTTACTTTGATACTAAAAAAGGTGTTTGCAAATACCCTGCAAAAAGAAGGGCGGTGCTGAAGAAATGAACAAGATAAAAGTCCTGTTTGAACAGGACACTTCCCTCGACTGCGTGGAAGTTACCGTAAAATCTGCCGAACGTGACGAGCAGATTGATGAGCTTATTGCAAAAATAGGTGGCAGTCTTCAGCAGATGACCGTTAGTGATGAAAACGGGGTTTTGAAAAACATCTCTACCGATGAAATATTTATCATTTCGGTGAACGGCAAAAAGCTTAACATCATAACTGAGAGTGATAGCTATTCGGTAAGAGGTTCACTTCAAAGCATTGAAAGCAGTCTTGATGCTCGTGATTTTATACGAATATCAAGATATGAGCTTATTAACATCTCAAAGGTAAATCGTTATGATTTCACCTTGAAAGGCACTTTGCGTATTGAATTTAAAAATGGTATAGAAGCCTGGGCTTCACGCAGATGTATACCAAACATACGCAAAATGCTATCGGGAAAGGGGTGATTGATATTGCTTGGACGTATACTTAAAAGAGCTGGACTTGGCTTTCTGATTGGCATGGCGGTAGGCAATCTCATCGCATTTCTTTCATCAATCGGGCACTCAGGTATTGTTGCTGCCGAACTTGTAGATATGTTAGGAAATGAAGTCGCTGCAGTTATCCTGCAAACATTCTTGTCGGGACTTATTGGTGCGGCAGGCTTCGGTGGAATGCTTTTCTATGAGATTGAAAGCTGGAGCATGATTAAAACAATGGTCGTACATTTTGCTCTCATCTCTGTTGTGTACATTCCAGTGTCGCTGGTTTTGCACTGGTTTGAAACCATAGAGCAATTTCTCATTATGGAAGGCATGATGCTTTTAGCTTATATGATAATCTGGCTGATACTCTATTTTGTCTACAAATCACAAGTCAAAGACCTGAACAAACTACAGGGCGAAATGCTGGAAAACAGCAAAAAATAAAATCTTTTTTTATACGGAGGTATTCTTATGAAAAACGAAAAATTCACACCTGTCAAACTGTACTTGATAGCACCAATCATTATGCAGATTGCAATTACTATGCAGCTTGTCTGGGGTGCTTTGGGAAACGCCTGGGACAAGAGCTGGCTTTGCTCTTATGTTGGCGTTATTATCTGCATTGAGCTTTTCATGTACAACAATGTTGTAAAGAAAGGTGAACGTGCAATCAAGGCTCTCTATCCAATCATTATCCTCAACGGCTTTGCATTCTTCTTCACAGTCGGATTTACCGTTTCAGGCGGCTGGGCATGGAGCTGGTGCGGTCTTGTTGCAGCAGCTATCGGCGTACTTATCGTTATGGCTATTGCAAAGGCAACAAGCAAAGAATAATAGTTCTTCATACATACACATATAAACAGGAAAGCAGGCAGTAGTTTATCTACTGTCTGCTTTTTTAACTGATTTTTGTGCATTTCCGACAAAACAAAACCACTGTTTTTGTTTATTCATACAAACAATCAAGCGTTTTTATATCTGTACAATAATATGTACAGTTAGCTGTTGACAGTATCTGTTTGATGTGATATAATTCAGATATCATCAATAGAAATATTGGTTGATTTATTATCAATTTTGATGTTGTTGCAACACACGTGTAGCAAGTGAACTGCGAGTCTATAGCATCTTCTTTGCTTTTGCTATTTTCAAGTTGCAACACACGTGTAGCAAGTGAACTGCGTGGCAAGAACTGTAATACGTTATTCAAAGTATTACAGTTGCAGAACACATATAGATAGTGAATCGCAACAACATCAAAAACAAAAAAGCAGACAGAATTAATTTTCTGTCTGCTTTTTATTATATTATCGACCTATTTCTTGTCCTTTTTATTGATGTCACCGCTAAGACAGACAAACCTGCATATCAAACTCGCCACAGCGGGCACAGTGCTATGATTTTTCTCGTAGGGTTGGAATCGGTCACGGTCTTCATACAG
>JAFTAX010000115.1 GCA_017458445.1 Ruminococcus sp.
AAAATTGATTCATTAAACAAGGAGGAATAGATATGAAAAATGTTGGAAAGTATCAGAGAGGTTATTTCATGCCTCCTGTGAAATCGACCAAATGGGTAGAAAAGGAATACATTGACCATGCACCGATGTGGTGCTCGGTTGACTTGCGTGACGGAAATCAGGCACTCATTATCCCGATGAGCCTTGATGAAAAGCTTGAATTCTTTGAGCATCTTGTAAAAATCGGCTTCAAGGAGATTGAGATTGGCTTCCCTGCTGCGTCTGAGACTGAATATGAATTCTGCCGCACACTTATTGAACGCAACATGATTCCTGATGATGTACGCATTCAGGTACTTACGCAATCCCGTGAACACATTATCAAAAAGACTTTTGAGGCACTCAAGGGCTGCAAGAACGCAGTTGTACATCTTTACAACTCGACATCTGTTGCACAGCGTGAACAGGTATTCAAAAAGAGCAAGGAAGAGATTAAGGAAATTGCTGTAAGCGGTGCTAAGATTTGTGAAGAATATCGCAAGAACACTGAAGGCAACTTCATTTTTGAATACTCACCTGAAAGCTTCACAGGCACTGAGCCTGAATATGCACTTGAAGTCTGCAACGCTGTACTTGACGTATGGCAGCCGACAGCTGAACGCAAGGTTATCATCAATCTTCCTGTTACGGTTGAGATGTCATTGCCACACGTTTATGCATCACAGATTGAATATATGTGCGACAACATGAAATATCGTGAGAACGTTATTGTATCGCTTCACCCACACAATGACAGAGGTTGTGCTGTTGCTGATTCTGAGCTTGGCCTGCTTGCCGGTGCTGACAGAATTGAAGGTACTTGCTTTGGAAACGGTGAGAGAACAGGTAACGTTGACATTGTAACTCTTGCTATGAATATGTACACTCCTGGCGTTGACCCTGAGCTTGACTTCTCGGATATGCCAAAGCTTGTTGAGATTTACGAGCGTGTTACAAGAATGAAGGTATACGAGAGGACACCATACGCTGGACGTCTGGTATTTGCGGCGTTCTCCGGCTCACATCAGGACGCTATTGCAAAGGGTATGAAATGGCGTGAACAAAAGGACCCTGACCACTGGACTGTGCCTTATCTTCCGATTGACCCTAAGGACGTTGGCCGTGAATATGAGGGCGATGTTATCCGCATCAACTCGCAGTCGGGCAAGGGTGGAATTGGTTATCTTATGGAACAGCAGTTTGGCTATGACCTGCCACCGAAGATGAGAGAAAACTTCGGCTACGCTGTCAAGGGTGTATCTGACCATTTGCACAAGGAGCTTAAGCCACAGGAAATCTACGACATTTTTGCTGAGAATTATCTCAACATCAAGGAGCCTGTAAACGTACTTGAGGCTCACTACATTCAGCTTCCTGACGGTGAAATTTCTGCGTCAGTTACTGCGGTTATCCCTGGCAAAAACAAGCCTGAGGTATTTGAGGCGACTGGTAACGGCAGATTGAACGCTGTTGCAAACGCACTCAAGGACGCACTCGACATGGAATTTATCGTTGAGTCATACAACGAGCACGCACTCGAACGTCACTCACGCTCAGAGGCTGTAGCATACGTTGGAATTTCGGTTGACGGCAAGATAGTCTGGGGTGCAGGCAAGCACACTGACATTATTGTAGCGTCAGTCAACGCTTTGCTCTCGGCGATAAATCATGCAATTGATAAGTAAAAAACCGCAAGCCCTCCTGTAAAAAGGAGGGCTTTTTTCGTTATAATGCATAGAATTACCCCCCTGCTGTGTATTTTGCACAATCTTTTGCCATTCTGTTGACAACATTGCACAAAACTGTTATACTGTGAATATAGAACAAAGTGTAAATAATTGTAATTAGTTAGGAGGTTTTATTATGAAAACAAAAACAACAAGCATACATCACAATCTAAGTTTTATGATAAAATGGGTTCAAGCAAACATCATTGTGGTATAGTATCATTTTGGAACAAACCTGGTAATGATTGGCTATATTGGACAAAAGGCTTACATACGATATCTTATGAATATAAGAATGGCACATATCGCGTTTATAACTTATATAATGATGATATCAAACAACGAAGATATTGCAAAAGTGACTTTGTTAAAATATTGAAGAAACATAAGTTTATAATTGGGTATACTTTTTAACTAGGAGGTATGTAACATGCAAAAAGGAAAAAAGAAAGCGACTAAGATAATTCTTACAGTTTTGATAACACTTTTTGTTCTTATAGTTTCATTCTTTATATATACCGTTTATGAAGCTGGAAACTTTTTTTATAAGCATAATAAACCTGGAGATTTATGGGTTAATGAAGAATATGGCATCACAGTAAAATATGTTTCTGGTGAACCAAAGATTATTACACTGCTGCAAACATCTGCTGATAACGAGCTTGAAACAGCTACAATAGATGGTGTTGATGCAGAATTCCAGTTAGACTTGGGACCTGGTCATGCTAAACAGTTCAATTTTTATGATGACAAAAGAGAAATGTATGCCCTTTATGGTGGGTATGATATGCATTTGTTTGATACTTGTGAAATCTGGTTTTACGATAATTATGATATGGTAAACACATTTGATAAGTATTGGAGTAAGTATGATACTAAAATAGCTAAAAAGTTTAAGAAATTAGTTGATTCAGAAAAACACATTTATTTAAAGAAAACAACTTAAAAAGGTAAATCTAAACTTACACAAAATCCAACACATT
>JAFTAX010000116.1 GCA_017458445.1 Ruminococcus sp.
TCCTGCTGGTGACATCGGTACAGGTGCAAGAGAAATCGGCTTTATGTATGGCCAATACAAGAGACTCAGAAACGAGTTCACAGGCGTACTTACAGGTAAGGGACTTTCATACGGTGGTTCACTTGCAAGAACAGAAGCAACAGGTTACGGTCTTTGCTACTACACAGCTGAAATGATTAAGTGCATGAAGAACGAATCATTCGAAGGTAAGACAGTTGTTATCTCAGGTTCAGGTAACGTTGCAATCTACGCTACACAGAAGGCTACAGAGCTTGGTGGTAAGGTAGTTGCACTTTCTGACTCAAACGGCTACATCTATGATCCAAACGGTGTAAACCTTGACGTTGTTAAGCAGATCAAGGAAGTTGAAAGAGGAAGAATCAAGGAATATGTTGACAGAGTTGACGGTGCTGAGTACCACGAAGGCTGCAAGGGCATCTGGACAATCAAGTGCGACATTGCTCTTCCATGTGCTACACAGAACGAGCTTGATGAAGAATCAGCTAAGGCACTTATCGCAAACGGTGTATTTGCAGTAGCTGAAGGTGCTAACATGCCTTCTACTCCAGAAGCTGTTGAAGCATTCCAGAATGCAGGCGTACTCTTTGGACCTGCTAAGGCTGCTAACGCTGGCGGTGTTGCAACATCTGCTCTTGAAATGTCACAGAACAGCGAAAGACTTTCATGGACATTTGAAGAAGTTGACGCTAAGCTCAAGAACATCATGGTAAACATCTTCCACAACAGCTTTAATGCTGCTAAGGAATATGGTCTTGAGGGCAACCTCGTTGCTGGTGCAAACATTGCAGGCTTCCTTAAGGTAGCAGACGCAATGCTCTGGCAGGGTATTTCATACTAATAAATATTAGCAATAAAAGCAAAATCGGCAAGGGTATAGCCCTTGCCGATTTTTTGTCCTTTCTGCACAATTTTGCATACCCCAATTTGTGCAAAAAGCAGATTTTTGTTCATAGTTTGTCCAAAGTTGCACATTAGCGTGCAAAAAACCCCCTTTTTAGCCCTATTTATAGAGGGGGTTTTATTTGAATACAAAAACCCTGCAAGACAAGCTCACAGGGTTTAGTGATTATTTATCCATAATATGCCTTGAGATACATCTCTTTAATCTCGCTCATAAGCGGATATCTCGGGTTCGCACCAGTGCATTGGTCATCAAAAGCGTCCTCAACCATCTGGTCAAGCGTTTCAAGGAAGTACTTCTCGTCAACGCCGTAATCGGCAATAGTTTTCTTGATTCCGACAGTTTCTTTCAGCTGTTCAATGCCGTCAATAAAACGGTTGAGCGTGTCCTCGTCGTCCTTGCCTGCAAAGCCGCAGAAAGCTGCACACTCGGCATATCTTTCAAGCGTATGCGGATATTTATACTGCGAGAAAGTACCCATTTTGCGAGGTGTCGGGTCAGCGTTGAACTTCATGACTTCTGTTATGAGCAAGGCATTTGCAACACCGTGTGGCAGGTGATGATATGAGCCGAGCTTGTGAGCCATCGAGTGACAAACACCCAAAAATGCATTAGCAAATGCCATTCCTGCCATAGTTGATGCATTTGCCATTTTCTCACGGGCTTCATAGTCGCTGTCGCCGTTTTCATAAGCTCTCGGCAGGTATTTAAAAATGTTCTTCATCGCCTTGAGTGCAATTCCGTCAGTGTAATCGGTCGCCATGACTGATGCGTAAGCTTCAAGTGCGTGAGTTAAAGCGTCAATTCCCGATGCAGCAGTCAGTCCCTTTGGTGCAGACATCATCAGATCCGTGTCAACAATCGCCATGTTCGGCATCAGCTCGTAGTCGGCAAGTGGATATTTTGTGCCAGTTTTTTCATCAGTGATAACCGCAAACGGTGTCACCTCAGAACCTGTACCCGATGATGTTGGAATTGCTACAAAGTAAGCCTTTTCTCCCATTTTTGGAAACGTGTAAACACGCTTGCGAATATCGATAAACCTCATCGCCATGTCCATGAAATCGGCGTCGGGATGCTCATAAAGCACCCACATAATCTTTGCTGCGTCCATTGCCGAACCACCACCGATTGCTATAATGCAGTCAGGCTCAAACGCCGTCATAGCCTTTGCACCATTTTTTGCACTTGCAAGTGTCGGGTCAGGCTCAACGTCATAGAAAGTTTCATGTGTAATGCCAAGCATATCAAGCTTGTCGGTAATTGCCTTTGTGTAGCCGTTTTTGTACAAAAACTGGTCTGTTACGATGAATGCACGCTTTTTGCCAAGCACATTTTTCAACTCATCAAGTGCAACAGGCAGACAGCCTTTTTTGAAATAAACCTTCTGCGGTGCTCTGAACCAAAGCATATTCTCTCTCCTCTCGACTACAGTTTTAACGTTCAAAAGGTGCTTGATACCGACATTTTCCGAAACAGAATTGCCACCCCATGAACCACAACCGAGTGTCAGTGACGGTGCAAAATTAAAGTTATAAAGGTCACCAATTCCGCCAAGAGCTGACGGCGTGTTTACAATCAGTCGTGATGTCTTTATCGTCTGTGCAAATTTCAAAAGCTTTTCACGCTCGTTTATTTCATCAATCCACAAATCAGCCGTATGACCCAAGCCACCGTTGTTTTCAAGCAACTGTGACGCAATTTCCAGTGCATGGTCAAAGTCGTTCGCCTTATACATTCCGAGAATTGTGGTGAGCTTTTCATGCCCGAAAGCTTCGCTTGTGTCGGTACTCTCGGCTTCACCGATAAGCACCTTAACGTCCTCGGCCACTTCAAATCCTGCAAGCTTTGCAATCTGGAAAGGACGCTGTCCGACAATTTTTGCATTAAGTGAGCCATTTATCAGCATTGTGTTTCTGACTTTGTCAGCTTCCTCATCATTCAGGAAATAGCAACCTCTTGCCTTTAGCTCAGTTTTTACATCATCATAAACTGTCTTGTCAACAATAAGCGTCTGCTCGGTCGCACAAATCATGCCGTTGTCAAACGTCTTTGAATGGATAATCGAGCTGACTGCGGTCTTTATATCCGCAGAAGCATCAATGATTGCTGAAGCGTTTCCTGCACCTACACCAATCGCTGGAGTATCCGATGAATAGGCAGCTTTCACCATGCCAGGACCGCCTGTCGCAAGTATTGTATCAGACTCTCTCATTATCATATTTGTCATATCAATCGACGGCACATCAATCCAGCCGATGATACCCTTTGGAGCACCAGCTTTTACTGCTGCTTCATAAACTATTTTAGCAGCAGCTATAGTTGAATTCTTCGCTCTCGGGTGTGGTGAAATGATAATACCGTTTCGTGTTTTAAGGCAAATCAATGCTTTAAATATAGTCGTTGACGTCGGGTTTGTTGTCGGAATAACTGCTCCAATCAGCCCGATAGGCTCGTATATCTTTATTGTACCAAAATCTTTGTTCTCTTCAAAAACACCGCAGGTCTGCTCGTTTTTATAGGCATTGTAAATATGCTCTGCGGCGTAGTTGTTTTTTATCACCTTGTCTTCAACGATTCCCATTCCAGTTTCTTCAACTGCCATTTTTGCAAGCGGAATTCTCGCCTTGTTTGCAGCAATTGCTGCTGCTTTAAAAATGGAATCAACCTGCTCTTGTGTATATGTTGCAAAAGCCTTTTGTGCGGCTCTTACCTCTTTTATTTTTTCTTCAAGTGTTTCAACGCTATCGACTATGACAGGTGCTTTTTTATCAGCCATGTTATTTACCTCCGATTATCAATCTTGAAACGGATTTGTTAGCTCGGGGAAACTAAAAACGCACCCCGATATTCCTTATCCTCATTTATATTATATCAATTTGTTAAATTTTTGTCAATCCGCTAACCTACCAGCTTTTCCTTTATTTTTGCTCGTTTTCTTAGGTATTATACACAAATATTGATGCATATTTTTATGCAATATGCTAAGTGTGTTTCAACCAATAAATACATTTGCAAAATAATGAAAAAGCCTTGACTAACTGTCCAAATAATAGTATAATAAAGACAGGAGATTACATAATTAATATGTGAATATACAACAAGGAGAGATTATATGGAACTTAAAAATCTGGTTGCACAAAGCGAGCTTTATGATGTTTATAAGTCTGACAATATGGCTGTTCGTGTATACAAAAAGCCTGAATACAAGGAAAAATGCTTATACGCTGCTTTGACTCACGCAAGAGTTGAGACTTCCCTTGTACACTCGTCAATCAAGATGCCGATTATTCACGAGGTGTCAGTTGTTGACGGAAAATGGTGTCTTTCAATGGACTGGATTGAAGGCAAGACTATGGCACAGCTTATTGAAGAGAATCCTGACAAGGCAGATGAATACATTGCAAAAATGGTGGAAATTCAGCACGAAATTCACCAGCAATATATGCCTTTGCTTTCAAAGCTTAAGGACAAGATGTCACGTCAGATAAAGTCACTTGCACAGATTGATGAAATCAAAAAGTATGAGCTTCTTACACGCCTTGACTCGATGCCAAAGCACATTAAGCTTTGTCACAACAATTTTGAACCGAAGAATATTATCATCAATGATGACGGCGTTTTTGTTATCGACTGGGGTTCTGCACGTCAGGGTAATGCTTCTGCTGACGTTGCAAAGACATACCTGCTTTTATCGCTTCATCAGCCAAAGCTTGCTGAATCTTATCTTGACAAATACTGCGAGATTTCAGGCACTTCAAAAGGCTACATTCAGGCGTGGCTTCCAATTGTAGCGGCAGCTCAGCTTGACAAGCACATTGAATCTGAAAAGGATTTTCTGCTCAGATGGACTGATGTTGTAGAGTATTAATTCTGACCTATACTATAAACCGTTTTTTCATAATATTTTTTCTCCTTTTCAGCCGCCCTTTTTTAAGGGCGGTCTTTTTTATGCACTATTGATAGGCTTATGCATATAATAAAATGTAAGCTGAATATTCGGAGGTGTCAATATGCAAAAAAAGGTGTTTTTATGTGTGCTCGGAGATGCTCGTCAGATATATATGTGCAAAGCTCTTGCTAAATATGGTGTGGTTTATGCTTATGGTATTGACTGCTTTGATGATAGTATCATATCACTTGATGATATATCAGCTATGACACAAAAGGCGGATATCCTGGTTTTGCCGATAATGAAAAGCGATGGACTCAATATATCGCAAAACGGCAGAAGGATTGACTGCAGTGACCTTGCTTTACACCTAAAAAGCAACGCTATTGTTACTGGTGGCAGACTCAGCACAAAGCAGATTGAGTTTTTCTCTTCGCTTGGGTTTGATGTAAAGGATTATTTCATGCGTGATGAGCTGGTCATAAAAAACTGCATACCTACAGCAGAAGGTGCCTTACAGCTTGCGATGCAGGAGATGGCTTGCACGATAAAAGGCAGCCGTGTGCTTATAATCGGGTATGGTCGTGTCGGCAAGGCGTGTGGTGAAATTTTTTATGCTATGGGTGCTGACACGGTCTGCACTGCCCGTCGTTTATCCTCACTTGCAGAAGCTGAAAACAATCATTTATCTGCATTCTTACTTGATGAGCTTTACGGGCATATTGACAGCTTTGACTTGATTATAAACACTGTTCCTGCACTTATTCTTGACAAACCGTTACTCAATGCTGTCGGAAAGGACACACTGATTATTGACCTGGCGTCAACGCCTGGTGGTGTGGACTTTAAGGCAGCAGCTCAACTCAACAAAAAAGTCCTGCACGCTTTATCTCTGCCCGGCAAAGTCGCCCCTGTAACCAGCGGAGAAATTATAGCGAAGGCGGTTTTGAACATTCTATCAGAAAGGGGTGGTTGAATGTCGCTTTCAGGACTGAAAATAGGCTTTGGTATATGCGGTTCGTTTTGCACTTTTGAAAAAGCGTTTGACGCTGCCGAAGCCCTTGTCAAAGCGGGTGCAGATGTTTTTCCGATCATGTCTTTTAACGCATACAACATCTCAACCCGTTTTGGTACAGCCGAAGCAAACCGCAGTAAGCTCAAGGAAATCTGCGGTCATGACATTATTAGTTCCATAGAAGGTGCCGAGCCAATCGGTCCCAAAAAGCTATTTGACATACTTGTTGTCGCTCCCTGCACTGCCAACACGCTTGCCAAGCTTGCATTAGGTATTACTGACACGCCTGTGACTATGGCGGTTAAATCTCATCTCAGAAACGGCAGACCTGTTGTTATTGCTATATCCACAAATGATGCTCTCGCAGGCTGTGCTAAAAATATTGGTATGCTGCAAAACTACAAGGGTTATTATTTTGTGCCATACTCTCAGGATAATTACAAAAGTAAGCCAAACTCAATTGTTGCGGATTTTGATATGACTTCTCAGACGATTGAGGCTGCTCTTAAAGGGCAACAGCTTCAGCCGATTATTGCAATATAACAGGGTTTTGCCCTGACCTAAAGCCGAAAAGTGTATCTTTTCGGTTTTTTCGTTAATAATTTACAATTGAAAACAGTAAAAATGTCTTGAAAAATAAATATAAATGTGATATAATGTAATATCTTATGGTGAATTTAACAAAAATAATAATTTTATGATAGGAAGAGAATTATGAAGATTGTTATTATTGGCTGTGGAAAAGTAGGTACAAGTCTTTGCTCGAGCCTTGGAAATGAGGACAATGACATTACTGTTATTGACTCTGACCCCAAGGCTTTAAAGCGTGTATCTGACACTCAGGACGTTATGTGCATTGAAGGTGACGGTGCGAACGCTGATATTCAGTATGAGGCTAACGTCAACAAGGCTGGGCTTCTTATTGCTACTACACCGAACGATGAGCTTAACATTCTTTGCTGTCTTATTGCCAAGAGGCTGGGTGTCAAGAGGACTATCTCGAGAGTAAGAAACCCTGTTTATTTCAAGCAGATGGATCTTATCAAAGAGGACCTCGGGCTTTCAATGGTTATTAACCCTGAGCTTATTACTGCTGATGAGATATTCAGAATACTGATGTTCCCTGCTGCTGCAAGAATTGATGTTTTTGCAAAAGGCAGAATGGAACTTGTGGAATACAGGATTGCTGAAGGCTCGCCACTTGAGGGCAAGACACTTGCTGAGGTATATAAAAAGAATAACGTACAGTATCTTATTTGTGCGATTGAGCGTGAATCAAATGTATTTATACCAAGTGGTGATTTTATTCTGCGTGCTGGCGACAGGATTAACATTGCAGCATCACACGAGAACTTGGAAAAGTTTTTCAGGACGATGGGTACTCTGAAAAACAAGGCCAGAACGGTTATGCTTATCGGTGGCGGTAAGATTTGTCACTATCTCACAAACAGGCTTACTGAAAGTGGTGTGCGTGTAAAGATTGTTGAAAGCAATTTTGAAAAGTGCAGACAGCTTGCAGAAGAGTTGCCAAAGGCAACAATTATTCATGGTGACGGCACCGAGCAGGAGCTTCTTGAAGAAGAAGGACTTGTTGATGTTGACGCATTTATCAGCATGACGGGTATTGATGAAGAAAACATTATCATGTCGCTTTATGCTAAAAAGAACTCGGACGCTAAAATCATCACTAAAATAAATCGTGACAGCTACAACGACCTTGCAGCACAGATGGGCATTGACTGCATTATCTCGCCTAAGCAACTGACCGCAAGCACTATTTTAAGCTATGTCAGATCTATTGATACATCGACTTCAAACAGCATTGAGGCACTTTATCACATTGTCGGAAACAAGGTTGAGGCTATTGAATTCCGTGTGAATGAAGATATTAAGGATCTCGTCGGTGTGCCAATCAGAGAGCTTAAGCTTAAAAAGAACATTCTTATTTGTGCGATCTTCAGAAAACGAAACGTCATTATTCCAAATGGTTCGGACACTCTTGAAATCGGTGACACGGTTATCATCATTCAAAAGGACCATCGTATTTTTGATCTTGAGGACATTCTTGATTAGGGGTATTACAGAATATGAACAAGCCTATTGTTTTTCATTATATTGCAAAAATAATGCTGACTTCTTCGGCATTGTTCCTTTTGCCTTGTGCGGTGAGCTTTTACTATCACGAAAAAAGAATCGCTATGATTTTTCTGCTGATAGCTATTATCATGGCTGTGATTATGGCTCCGCTTACTGCAATAAAGCCTAAAAACAAGCAGATGTATGCTCGTGAAGGACTTGTAATCGTGGCTATGCTGTGGGTCATCTTCTCGGTAATCGGTGCTTTGCCGTTTTATTTCAGCGGTGAAATTCCACATTTTATAGATGCTATTTTTGAGAGTGCGTCAGGCTTCACAACGACAGGTTCGACTATCTTAACGGACGTTGAATCGCTTTCACGTGGTATGCTCTTCTGGAGAAGCTTTACTCACTGGGTAGGCGGTATGGGAGTGCTTGTTCTTGCGATTGCTATCCTTCCTACTTCTAACGAAGCTATGCACCTTATGAGTGCTGAATGTGCAGGACCACAGGTTGGAAAGATTGTGCCAAAAGGCAAAGATTCCGCACGTTATCTTTATATAATTTACGCTGCACTTACAGTGCTTACAATTATATTTTTGCTTATTGGCGGAATGCCTTTGTTTGACAGCGTTTGTCATGCTATGGGTGCTGCCGGTACTGGTGGATTCAGCATTAAAAATACTGGAATTGCGTTTTACAACTCGGCTTACATTGACGGTGTTCTGACTGTATCGATGATACTTTTCGGTGTAAACTTCTCGATGTATTACTTCCTGCTAATACGTCGTTTCTAGGACGTCTGGAAGAACTTTGAGCTTAAGGTTTACTTAGGTATTATTGCTGTTGTGACCTGTCTTCTGACTGTGAACATTTACCCGATTTATCACTCTCTTTCAAAATGTTTCAGATACGCTGTTTTCCAGGTTGCGTCAATCATGACATCGACGGGTTACGGTACTGCTGACTTTACAAAATGGTCTGCTTTTGCACAGACGCTGCTGTTTATTCTGATGTTTATCGGTGCTTGCGGAGGCTCGACCGGTGGCGGACTTAAGGTACAGCGAATTGTAATCATGTTCAAGAGTGCAAGAAAGTCAATCAAGCAGACACTCAGCCCGAAATCAGTCAACGTTGTTAAATCTGAGGACAAGGCTATGGACATTAAAACTGTTCATGGCGTTCACACTTATCTTATAATTTATATCCTGTTGTTCTTTGCGTCACTGCTTATAATCTCGCTGAACAACACGGATTTTGCAACATCATTCTCATCGGTGACGACCTGTATTAACAACATTGGTCCTGGACTCAACAGGGTTGGTCCTTCTGAGAATTTCTCGTTTTATTCAGACCTATCAAAAATTATTCTGTCAATAGATATGCTCTTGGGACGACTTGAATGCTTCCCTATTATCATTCTCTTCTCACCTGCTATCTGGCGAAAGAAATTCTGATAAACAAAAATAAGCTCCGGATTTCAAACATGAAACCGGAGCTTTTAGTATTTAATAATTAATTAGCTAACCACGCTGTGCTTAACTCTGTCTTCAACTTCTGCTCTCTTTGCATTGTTGAATCTGTCAACTGTACCTACGAGGTAACCTGTGATTCTTCTGATTCTCTGGAAAGGTACATCTGCAAAATGATACTTGATGTCAACATAATCGCCGTCAACAGTTATATCCATAGCCTCAATAGTCTTATCAGGATATAATTCCTGTGATCTTGTTATGTATGCGTCAATTTCTGCTTTTGAAAGCTCGCCGTTGAGTACTCTTACGTCTACCATTGTTAATACCTCCACTTGAATTTTCCTTATCCTGATTCTTTATAATAAAGTTGTACGGTATAAGTTGTACTGTAATTAGTATTATACCACTACATATTGTGCTTGTCAATAGATTTTTTGCTTTTTTATATGAAATGTTGCACAAAAATCAACGCTGATTTTTGTATGATTTCACGGCAAAAGCGTCACAAAGCGTCATCTCTTGACAAAAAAATAAAATAATTATATAATTAATCATGTCGAATTGGATTTTATAGTTTAAATACACTGGAAGGTACAGAGATATGGACAAGAAAAGACCGACTAAAAAAGCTAAGCCTCGCACGGACGGACTCAATGCTGAGCAGGTAAAATACATTCGAACTGGCGGGCTGATTGTAATTGGAATATTTGTTGTTTGCCTTGTGGTTTTCATGGCAAAGGGTATGTTCTCAAGCAACAGTGATGATATTCCTATTGGCATTGACACGGCTACAATTAACACTGCCAAGGACGCACCTGTTCCTGCAAAGGCTGACAGCAAAGCAGACAGTCAGGCAAAGAAAGACGAATCCGCCACTGATTCAAAGGCTGATGACTCATCTGAAGCTGACGAAAGCAGTGAGGCTGACTCGGAGGAAACTGCGATTGTTAATCAGTATGCATATCTTCACAAGGAGCCTGACAAGGACGCTGAAAACATTGTATGTATGTCACCGAACATTGAAGTTACGGTGCTTGAAAAGCTTGACAACGGCTACTGGAAAGTAACGTTTATGAACATTGACGGTCAGAAAACGGGATATGTCTGGAGCGAATATTTACAGCCGTCTGTAACACCATAGCAAACAAAAAACAGCCTTTAATAAGGCTGTTTTTCTTATTGTCTGATTATTTATTCTTTTCATAGATAACCATTAAGCCCTTTAAGAGCAGGTCGTCATCAAGGATAATATCTCGTTTGCAAAGTGGAATAATAGTGCTTGCAAGGCCACCTGTTGCAACTACTGTGCACTTCTCGCCCAGCTCTTCTTCAATTCTCTCAACTATGCCGTCAATGCTACAGGCTGCAGAATACATGATTCCGCTTTTCATGCTGTCAACTGTGTTTGTGCCGATAACTTTCTTTGGCACCTCAAACGCAATTCTCGGCAGCTGTGATGTTTTGCTGACAAGTGCATCGGTTGAAACTGCCATGCCTGTTGCGATAATGCCGCCAAGATAGTTGCGGTTTTTGTCGATAACAGAACATGTTGTTGCTGTGCCCATATCTATTATTATAAGTGGTAATGGATACTCGCTTATTCCTGCGACTGCGTCAACAACAAGATCGCTTCCGAGCTGTGCCGGATTGTCAATCATTATGCTAAGTCCTGTTTTTATTCCAGGTCCGACAATCTTTGGCTCGACACCTACATATTTCTCAACTGCTACTTTGACACCTGCTGTTACCAGTGGCACAACTGATGATATGATTGCACCGTCAATATCATCACGGCTGACATTGTTCATATCAAGTGCCATTTTTATTGTTGAGGCATACTCTATATCGGTTGCCCACTGTTTTGTTGAAACACGTTCACGAAAGATTATCTCTTTTCCGTCAAAACAGCCGAGCACTATATTTGTATTTCCAATATCTATTGCGAGAATCATTATTTATCCCTCCGAAAACTACGGTTGTTACTTTTTGATGACTTTAAGTATTCTGACAATAGCTGAGCTTAAAACGATGTTTACGCCCATTTCAATCAGGAAATTGAGTCCGACAAATCCAACAAGCATATATGTTGCAACATTGTTGAAGCCTGCTGCCTGTCCCCATTCTCTGATTGTTTTGAGGAAGAATACCACGCAACCCAAAAGGAACACGCCTGTATTAACTATCGGGCAAACTATTGCTGCTGCAATAACCGCAAGCCAGATGTTCTTCTTTGCAAGAGCGTGATAAACGATTCCTGCAACAAAGCCTGCCAGCACGCCTTTTAAGATACATGTTATGATTGTTCCCGGTACGCTTACTGCAAAGAATGGTCCTGCATCTGTGAAAAGCACTACCACGCCAAACACAAAGCCAAGCCATGCACCTGCAAACTTACCGTAAAGTGCGGCACCTACAACTATTGGTACGAGTACCAATGTGATGCTGAATGTACCGAAGCGAATGCCGATCGCCAATGCCTGAAGCACGATGACGATAGCTGTCAGAATTCCCATTCCGACAATTGTTCTTGTTTTTACTGCCATAATAAAACCTCCTTGTTATTATTCCTCTGACAGCGAGGATACAATACATGGCAAACTGCACGGTTGTATAACGCCACAGCTTCGTCAGGTTTCAGTCTTGAATACCTGCGATATTTAAGCTGATTTATCATACATTACATTTGCCAAAGATATTATATCACACTTTTTCAAAAAATGCTATAGATTTTATGCTTATTATATGATATAATATCATGTGTACAAACAATTATTTTTTGTTTATCTCTCACAAAAATGAGAAATCTTCACTGAAAGGAGAATCAACGCATGGAAATAAACATTCCTCTACACGCCCTAAAAGCTATTAATCTGCTCGAACAGCACGGCTTTCAGGCTTACGCTGTAGGTGGCTGTATTCGTGATTCCCTTTTAGGCAAGGTGCCAAACGACTGGGATATCTGCACCGACTGCTCTCCAGCTGTAATGAAGGAGATATTCCAAAAATACAGGACTATTGAAACTGGCATTAAGCACGGCACACTTACTGTATTGATTGATACGGAGCTTGTTGAAATTACGACTTTCCGCACGGACGGTGAATATGAAAACCACCGCAAGCCTGCTAAGGTGGAATTTGTTGACGATTTATACTGCGACCTTGAACGTCGTGATTTTACGATTAATGCGATGTGCTGTCGCAAGCCAACAGAGATTATTGATTTTTACGGTGGACAAAAGGACCTTGACAACAAGCTTATACGCTGTGTTGGAAATGCGTCACAGAGATTTGAAGAAGATGCATTAAGAATTTTGCGTGCTTTGCGGTTTGCATCAGTACTGGATTTTGAGATACACAATGACACAAAAAAGGCTATGTTTGAGAAAAAGCAGCTTTTGCAATGTATTTCTGGTGAGCGTATCTCGGAGGAGCTTAAAAAGCTTGTCTGCGGAAAGGCTGCATTTAGGGTATTGATGGAATATCGTGAGATTATTGCTGTTATAATTCCTGAGCTTAAACCTTGTTTTGATTTTGATCAGAACAATCCACATCACTGCTATGACGTATGGACACACATTGTAAATAGCGTTTCAAACGTCCGCCCTGAGCCTGTTATCAGGATTGCTATGCTTTTGCATGACATTGCAAAACCATTGGTGGCAACGACTGATGAGGACGGTATTTCTCACTTCAAAACGCATCAGTCAAAGGGTGCTGACATGGCGGTTGAGATTTTAAAACGCCTTAGATTTGACAACCAGTCTATCACATACATTCACAATCTTATTGCTGAGCATGACAACAGAATTCCTGCTGACCTCAGACACGTTAAACGCTTTATTTCAAAATATGATTTTCAGTTTATGTTTGACTATCTGGAAGTTCGCCGTGGTGACACTTATGCACAGTCGGAATACAGGCGTGCGGAAAAACTTGCAGAGCTTGATGAGATTGCAAGGCTGACACTTGAGCTGTCCGAACAGGACGCTTGCCTGAAAGTTTCTGACCTTGCTGTAAACGGTAATGATTTAATCGAACTTGGACTTGACGGCAAGGAAATTGGTATCTGGCTTGGCAAGCTATTGGATCTGGTTATTGATGACGGGATAAAAAACGAAAAGTACGAACTACTCGAATATTTAAGGGATAATATATAATGGACGCAAGATATTACAAAAGGATAATTCTTTATGCACTTGTTGCTTTCTGGTGTGTTGTAATCTTTGAATTCTCCTCACAGTCGGCTGATGAATCATCACGAACAAGCGGTGGAATAATTGAGGCTTTTTGCAACTTCATAGTACCCAGCTTCAAAAGCTTCAGCGGTACTGAACGTGCGGAGTTTATTGAAAGCTTACAGTTCTATGTCAGAAAATCTGCACACTTTACAGCATACGGGATACTTGGCTTTTTAAGCTTTTTTGCTCTATTTGATTTTAAAGCAAAGCTACGCTTTTTGCTAACTGTGGGATTCTCATTTATATACGCCTGTTCGGACGAGATACACCAGATTTTTGTTGATGGGCGAAGCTGTGAAGTGCGTGATGTGTTTATTGACTTGGCAGGTTCTACTCTCGGTGGTTTGATTGCGTTGGGATTCACCATGATTGCGATACAGATTAAAAAGAAAAATAACAAAAACCCTGAGGCATGAATTTGCTTCGGGGTTTTCATTTATCGTACAATAATTTTGAATAATATCATTTTTTCTGCAAATAATATGGTTACAAAATCGACTTGATACTTGAAAAAGTGATGCCGAAAATTTAAGTGAAAGGAATGTTTATATATGAAGGCAACAGGTATTGTCAGACGTATTGATGACTTGGGCAGGGTTGTTATCCCAAAGGAAATCAGGAGGACTATGCGTATTCGTGAAGGCGATCCGCTTGAGATTTACACAAGTAATGAAGGTGAGGTTATTTTCAAAAAGTACTCCCCGATTAATGAGCTGTCGGAAGGTGCTTCGCAGGCAGCAGAGGTTATCTCAAAGCTCGGTGGTGCTCCTGCGATTATCTTTGACCGTGACCATGTTGTTGCTGTTGCTGGCGTGCAGAAAAAGGAATACTCCGAACGCAGAATTTCACCTGCTCTTGAAGAGCTGCTCGAAAGCAGAAAGTCATTTGCGTTTACTGATGATTCACGCCCGCTGATGCCAGTCGAGGGCATTGATAATCCAGCTCTTGCGGTGTTCCCTATCATCTCATCAGGCGATGTTACGGGTGCGGTTGCGTTTGTGTCGGACAATGATAACAAAAAGGCTGACGAGAATCAGAAAATGCTCGCTCAGGCGGCTGCGATGTTTCTCGGAAAACAAATTGAAGATTAAAACAAAAAATCCACCCGACTGGGTGGATTTTTTTATTTAAGTAAATACAGGATTTAGTCTTCCTTTGCTTTGAGCAAATCACGAATCTCAGTTAGCAAAGCGATATCTTCTGCAACTTCTTCTTCAACTTCCTCTTCAGGCTCGTCTTTCTTTCTTCTGTTCTGCATAGCGTTTACTGCCTTAACAATAAGGAA
>JAFTAX010000117.1 GCA_017458445.1 Ruminococcus sp.
ATTGTCTGAAACAGAACTTAACGATAAGTTGGCAGAACTTAAGCAGGAGCTTTTTAACCTTCGTTTTCAGCATGCTGTAAATCAGTTGGATAACCCAATGAGAATGAAAGCTGTAAAGAGGGATATTGCTCGTGTAAAGACATTCATTCGTAAGCAAGAGTCCGAAACCTTGTAATCGTTGAAAGGAGGATTTGACTGTGAGCGAAAGAAATCTTAGAAAATCAAGAGTGGGTAAGGTTGTATCAAACAAGATGGACAAGACAATCGTTGTTGCTATCGAGGATAACGTACAGCATCCACTTTACAAGAAAATTATTAAGAGAACAGTTAAACTTAAAGCCCATGATGAAAACAATGAATGTAACATCGGCGATAAGGTTGAAGTAATGGAAACCCGTCCGCTCTCAAAGGATAAGAGATGGCGTTTGGTTAACGTTCTTGAAAAAGCTAAGTAATTTAATAATTAAGGTCTGCGGCAGAAAGTCTGCCGTGAGCCTTCGAGTTTTGAAAGGAGGAACGCACTGTGATACAAATGCAGAGTTACCTTAACGTTGCTGACAACTCAGGCGCAAAAGAGCTTATGTGCATCAGAGTTTTGGGCGGTACACGCAGAAGGTATGCAAACATCGGAGACGTAGTTGTTGCTTCAGTTAAAAAAGCAACACCAGGCGGCGTTGTTAAAAAAGGCGAAGTTGTAAAAGCAGTAATCGTTCGTTCAGCTAAGGGTCTTCGTCGAGCAGACGGAACATATATCCGTTTTGACGAAAACGCAGCTGTAATAATCAGAGAAGATAAAAACCCAAGAGGTACACGTATCTTTGGGCCGGTAGCTAAAGAGCTTCGTGAAAAGGATTATTTAAAGATTCTTTCACTTGCTCCGGAAGTACTTTAATTAGGAGGTGTCGTTAATAATGAGTAAGGTTCACGTTAAAACAGGCGACACTGTCGTTGTTCTTTCAGGAAAAGACAAAGGCAAAAAAGGTAAGGTGCTTGAGGTATCACCAAAGGAAGGTAAAGTAATCGTAGAAGGACTTAATGTTGCAACAAAGCACGTTAAACCAAGATCAGCACAGCAGCAGGGCGGAATTGTTGAAGCAGAAGCTGCAATGTATGCATCAAAGGTTAAGGCAGTTTGCCCTAAGTGTGGCGAACCAACAAGAATTGCACATAGATTCCTTGAAGACGGAACAAAGGTCAGAGTTTGCAAGAACCCTGACTGTGGCGAAGAATTTTAATCGGGAGGAGATATTACGATGGCTAGATTAAAAGAATATTATGTTAGCACCGTAGCTCCTGCTATGATGAAAAAATTCGAGTATGCTAACGTAATGCAGATTCCAAAGCTTGATAAGGTTGTAATCAACGTAGGCTGCGGAGCTGATAAGGATAACAAGAAGGTTATCGATGCAATCATGACTGATCTCGCAGCAATTACAGGTCAGAAGCCTATCGTTTGTAAGGCAAAGAAATCTGTAGCTAACTTCAAGCTCAGAGATGGTCAGATCATCGGTGTTAAGGTAACACTCAGAGCTGAGAGAATGTATGAGTTCGTTGACAGACTTTTCAACGTAGCATTCCCTCGTGTAAGAGACTTCAGAGGTATTAATCCTAACTCATTTGATGGTAGAGGAAATTACTCAACAGGTATCAAAGAGCAGCTTATATTCCCTGAAATCGAATACGATAAGATTGATAAGGTACGTGGTATGGATATAAACTTTATCACTACAGCAAACACAGACGAAGAGGCAAAGGAGCTGCTTTCATTGTTGGGTGCTCCATTTGCTGATAAGTAAGATTAAGAGGAGGAAATGAAATGGCTAAGAAGGCTATGATTAACAAACAACAGGCAAAGCCTAAGTATTCCACTCGTGCTTACAACAGATGTAAAATCTGTGGAAGACCTCATGCTTATCTGAGAAAGTTCGGTATCTGCCGTATCTGCTTCAGAGAATTGGCTCATGATGGTCAGATCCCGGGAGTTAAGAAGGCAAGTTGGTAAAAGGAGGTTAACAAGCATGCAAATTACTGATACAATAGCAGATTTATTGACCAGAATTCGTAATGCAAGTTCTGCAAAGCACGCAACAGTTGACGTTCCTGCATCTAATATGAAAAAGTCTATCACACAGATTCTCGTTGACGAGGGCTATGTAACAGACTTTAAGATTATTGAGGACGGAAAGCAGGGTATAATCAGAATTACTCTAAAATATGACGAGAACAGAAATTCAGTGATTTCTGGACTTAGAAGAGTTTCAAAGCCAGGCTTGAGAATTTATTCAAGCTGTGAGGATATGCCAAAGGTAATGAAGGGATTGGGTATTGCAATCGTTTCAACATCAAAGGGCGTAATCACAGACAAGAAAGCTCGTGAGCTTAATGTCGGCGGAGAAGTTCTCGCATTCATTTGGTAAGGAGGACTAATATTATGTCAAGAATCGGTAATAAGCCTATTAGTGTTCCTGCCGGTGTAGAAGTTTCTGTCGCAGACGGTAACGTTGTAACTGTTAAGGGACCTAAGGGTACACTTACAAAGACTTTAAGTAAGGAAATGATAATCAAGAATGAGGCTGCTGAAGTAGTTGTTGAGCGTCCATCAGAGGCAAAGGCTCACAAGGCACTTCACGGCTTGACAAGAACTCTCATCGCAAACATGGTTGAGGGTGTAACAAACGGATATTCAAAGAACCTTGAAATCGTTGGTGTTGGTTACAGAGCTCAGAAGCAGGGTAACAACCTTGTTATGAACCTTGGTTTCTCACATCAGGTAATCGTTCCTGAGATTGATGGAATTAAGATTGATGTTCCACAGCCAAACCAGATTGTGGTTTCAGGTATTGATAAGCAAAAAGTCGGTCAGTTTGCTTCAGAAATCCGTGAAAAGCGTCCACCAGAGCCTTATAAGGGTAAGGGTATTCGCTATGAAGGCGAGTATATAATCCGTAAGGAAGGTAAAGCTGGTAAGGGTGCAGCTAAAGCTTAGTTAAAAGGAGAGAATTACTATGGTGAAAAAGCTTGACAGAGCGAAGGCAAGAGCAAAAAGACACATTAGAGTAAGAAACAAGATTTCTGGTACAGCAGAGTGTCCTCGCCTTAACGTATTCCGCTCCTCAAAGCATATATATGCACAGATCATCGACGACACAAAGGGTGTAACACTTTGCTCAGCATCATCAATGTCAAAGGATTTTGACGGCAACGGTGCAAACAAGGAAGGCGCTCGCAAGGTTGGCGAAATGATTGCTAAAGCGGCTGCTGATAAGGGAATCGAAAATGTTGTTTTCGACAGAGGCGGTTACCTCTATCACGGACGTGTACAAGAATTAGCAGACGGAGCCCGTGAAGGCGGACTCAAGTTCTAATAAAAGGAGGGTATACATTGGCTTTAATAGATGCTTCAACATTGGAACTTAGTGAAAAGGTAGTTGCTATTAACAGAGTATCAAAAACTGTTAAGGGCGGACGTATAATGAAGTTCTCAGCTCTTATAGTAGTCGGTGACGGAAACGGAACAGTAGGTTTCGGACTTGGAAAATCAAGCGAAGTTCCTGACGCTATCCGTAAGGGTATCGAGGACGCAAAGAAAAACCTTGTTAAAATATCACTCAAGGGAACAACAATACCACACGAAATCATCGGTAAATTCGGTGCAGGCGAGGTTCTTATGAAACCTGCTGCAAAGGGTACTGGTGTTATCGCTGGTGGTCCTGTCAGATCAGTAGTAGAAATTGCAGGTATCAAGGATATCAGAACAAAGTCACTTCGTTCAAACAATCCTTGCAACGTTGTAAGAGCTACAATTAACGGACTTGCTTCACTTAAATCAGCAGAAGAAATTGCTGAAAAGAGAGGCAAGACAGTAAAAGAAATTTACGGCTAAGGAGGAGATTGCAATGGCAAACTTGAAAATCGAGTTGGTTAGAAGCCTTAACTCTAAGAGCAAGAAGCAGATTGCAACTGCCGAATCACTTGGTCTTAGAAAAATCGGGGCTGTAACAGTTCAGCCTGATAATCCACAAACACAGGGAAAAATAAAAGTAATATCCCACCTTATAAAAGTAACTGAAGCGTAAAGCAAGGAGGTGCTAAAACATGAAATTGCACGAATTATCACCAAATCCTGGCGCTACAAAAGAAGTTAAGCGTAAAGGTCGTGGACATGGTTCAGGCAACGGAAAGACTGCCGGCAAAGGTCACAAAGGTCAGAACGCACGTTCAGGCGGCGGAGTAAGACCAGGCTTCGAAGGTGGTCAGACAACACTCGCAAGACGTATTCCAAAGCGAGGATTTAATAACATTTTTGCTACTAACTATGCAATAGTTAATGTTTCAGATCTTGATAGATTTGTTGACGGTACAGTAGTTGATACAGAGCTTTTGATTGCATCAGGTCTTGTTAAGAAGGAACTTGATGGAGTAAAGGTTCTGGGCAACGGTGAGCTTACAAAGAACCTCACTGTTAAGGCTACAGCTTTTTCTGCAGTTGCTAAGGAAAAGATTGAAAAAGCAGGCGGAAAGGCTGAGGTGATGTAACTGTGATAGAAACATTCCGTAATGCTTGGAAAGTTCCAGAATTAAGAAATAAGTTGCTATTTACATTATTCATCATCGTTATTTATAGAATCGGTGGTGCTGTTCCAGTACCATACCTTGACTCAACTGCATTAGCAGAATGGTTTAAAAACAGCAGTGCATCAGGTGACTTTTTCAGCTATCTGAACGTATTATCAGGAGGTAACTTCTCAAAGGCTACACTCCTCGCACTGTCAGTTTCACCATACATCAATGCACAGATTATAATTCAGCTTCTCACATACGCTCTTCCACCACTTGAAAAGCTTTCTAAGGAAGGCCCTGAGGGAAGAAAGAAGCTTAATAAGATTACCAAGTATGTATCATTGGCAATTGCATTGTTCCAGGCTTGGGCTTATTATCTTACACTTGAAAGATCTGCAAATGCCGTGCTTTATACAACAGGCTGGCAGAAGATCTTTGCAGAGGTTGTAATTATAGCTTGCTTTACAGCAGGTGCATCACTTACAATCTGGTTGGGCGACCAGATCAGTGAAAAAGGTATCGGTAACGGCATCTCAATGCTCTTGTTCGCAGGTATCATAGCAAGAGGTCCGGCAGCAGTATTGAGCCTCATCTCACTTATGAAGACAGGCGAAGCAAAGAACATGATTCTCGTTCCAATCATCATCGTTGTATTCGTATTGATGATAGCATTCATCATCTTTATGAACAATGCTGAAAGAAGAATTCCAATACAGTATGCAAAGCGTGTAGTAGGAAGAAAGCAGTATGGCGGACAGAATACATTTATTCCGATTAAGGTTGCAATGAGCGGCGTATTGCCAATCATCTTTGCAATGTCATTCATGTCACTTCCATCAACATTGAAGTTGTTTATCACACCAAGCTCAGACGGTAAGGGCGTTTACAACTTCATTCTCAGAATTTTTGACTATACACATCCATTCTATGCATGTCTGTACTTCCTGTTGATTATTGCGTTTAACTATTTCTATGTTTCAATGCAGTATAATCCAGTGGAAATTGCAAACAACTTAAGACAGAATAACGGCGGCGTTCCTGGTATCAGACCTGGTAAGCCAACATCTGATTACATCACAAGAATTCTGTCAAAGATAACTTTGGTAGGTGCCGTATTCCTCGGAATCATCGCTATCTTCCCAATTATCTTTGGTGCAATGACTGGAATCAATATTGCAATGGGCGGTACTTCAATCCTTATCGTTGTAAGCGTTGCTCTTGAAACAGTAAGAACAATGGAATCACAGATGATGATGCGTCATCACAAAGGATTCCTTGAATAATCGTCACAAGTAAAGACTGAGATTTATAAAGGAGAAAAATATGAATCTAATTCTTTTAGGTGCACCTGGTGCCGGAAAAGGTACACAGGCTGAGGTAATCAGCAAAGAGCTGAATATACCTACTATTTCAACAGGTAATATGCTCAGAGCTGCTGTTAAGGCAGGTACAGAGTATGGACTTAAAGCAAAGGCTGCTATGGAAGCAGGAGACCTTGTTTCTGATGACATCGTTATCGGAATACTCAAGGACAGAATCAATGAGCCTGACGCTCAGAACGGTTTTATTCTTGACGGTTTCCCAAGAACTGTTCCACAGGCAGAAGCACTTGACGCTATGGGCGTTAAGATCGACAAGGTCATTGAGATTTACGTTCCTGATGAAACAATCAAGCAGAGAGTAAGCGGCAGAAGAGTTTGCCTCGACTGCGGTGCTACTTATCATGTTGATTTCAAGCCAAGCAAAACAGAGGGTATCTGTGACGCTTGCGGCAAGGAGCTTGTAATCCGTAAGGACGACCAGCCTGAAACAGTAATCAGCAGACTCAAAACATATCACGAGCAGACAGCTCCACTTAAGGGCTACTATGAAGCTCAGGGTAAGCTTGTAACAGTTGAAGGACAGGAAAATGTTGCCGACACATCAAAGCTTACACTCGAAGCAATTAACGGCTAATATCAGGGATCTGTTGATATGATATGTGTTAAATCCAATAAAGAGATTGAAAAAATGCGTAAGGCAGGAAAAATCACTGCCGGAGCATTGGTCGCTGCAGGCGAGGCTATCAAGCCTGGCATGACTACAAAGGAGCTTGACACCATCGTGAGAAAGTATATTACCTCGCATGGAGCAAAGCCGAGCTTCTTAGGATACGGCGGCTTTCCGGGCTCAGCCTGTATCTCGGTAAACGATGAGGTTATCCATGGTATTCCTGGTTCGAGAAAGTTCGAGGAAGGCGATATAGTATCAGTAGATGTTGGTGCATATATCGACGGCTATCATGGTGACTCGTGTAAGACCTTTGCAGTCGGTGAAATATCCGACACAGCCAAGGCTCTGATGAAGTCTACTGAGGAAAGCTTATATCTTGCTATAGATATGGTAAAACCGGGCATAAGGCTCGGCGATATCGGTGCAGCGATTCAGAAATATAACGAGGACAATGGTTTTTCTGTTGTCAGAGAATTCGTCGGACATGGCGTCGGCAAAAACCTTCATGAAGAGCCTGAGGTGCCAAACTATGGCAAATCAGGACACGGTACAAGACTGGTAGCTGGAATGGTTATCGCTATTGAACCGATGATTAATGAAGGTACAGCTGATGTAAAGGTTTTGTCTGATGAATGGACAGTTAAAACGGTAGACGGAAAACTGTCTGCTCACTTTGAGCATACAATTGCTGTTACTCCTGACGGTGCAGTCATTCTGACACAGCCGTAAGTGAGGATAGCGTTGTGAATATAAAAGAAGGCTCAATAGTAAAAGCGATTGCAGGTCGTGAAAAAGATTCCTATTACGTTGCAGTCGGGATCCACGACGGCTTTGTTGAGATCGCAGACGGGAAAGAGCGAAAGCTTGAAAAACCAAAGCGAAAGAATATAAAGCACATTTCACCTGAAAACGCAGTAATTGATACTACTGGGTTGACTAACAAAAAACTAAGAAAGCTGATTTTGATGTTTAAAACCCAAAACAAGAATTCAGCTGACGATCAGCCTTAAAACTGGGAGGTTAATAATATGTCAAAAGAAGACGTAATCGAAGTTGAAGGTACAGTCGTTGAAGCTCTTCCGAATGCAACATTTCAGGTTGAGTTGGCAAACGGTCATAAGATTCTTGCTCACGTTTCAGGCAAGCTTCGTATGAACTACATTCGAATCGTACCCGGAGATAAGGTAACGGTCGAGATGTCACCTTATGACTTGACAAAGGGAAGAATCACTTGGAGAGCTAAGTAAGACTTAGTTTTCAAAAGAAGTAAAGAATGAAAATTCTTGTGTTAATATTAAAGGAGGTATTTCAATGAAAGTAAGACCTTCAGTGAAGCCAATCTGCGAAAAATGCAAGGTAATCAAAAGAAAAGGCAAGGTTATGGTAATCTGCCAGAATCCTAAGCATAAACAACGTCAGGGCTAACAAACCAATAATGGAGGTGCAGCTAAATAATGGCTCGTATTGCTGGAATCGACCTTCCAAGAGATAAGAGAATCGAAATCGGTTTGACTTATATCTATGGTATCGGTCAGAAAACTGCTACAAAAATTCTTACAGAAACAGGCGTAAATCCTGATACAAGAGTTAAGGATATGTCAGAAGAAGATGTAGCAAAATTACGTGATTATATTGATAAAAACTTGACAGTTGAGGGTGACCTTCGAAGAAACGTTGCTCTTAACATCAAAAGACTTGTTGAAATCGGTTGCTACAGAGGCGTTCGTCATAGAAAGGGCTTGCCTGTAAGAGGCCAGAGAACAAAGACAAACGCAAGAACTCGTAAGGGTCCTGTTAAGACAATCGCAAACAAGAAGAAGTAAGGAGGGTGTGAACAGATGGCTCAGCCAAAGAAGAAGACAACAGTACGTCGTCGTCGTGAAAGAAAGAATATTGAACAAGGACAGGTTCATATCCAGTCTACTTTTAACAACACAATCGTAACAATAACAGACATGCAGGGTAATGCAATTTCTTGGGCATCAGCAGGCGGACTTGGCTTCAGAGGTTCAAAGAAATCAACACCATTTGCTGCTCAGACAGCTGCTGAAACAGCTGCAAAGGCTGCAAAAGAGCATGGACTTAAGACTGTAGAAGTATTCGTAAAGGGTCCTGGTGCAGGAAGAGAAGCTGCAATCAGAGCTTTGCAGTCTGAGGATCTGGAAGTAAGACTTATCAAAGACGTTACTCCAATCCCACATAACGGATGCCGTCCTCCAAAGAGAAGACGTGTATAATAAGACAATTTGAGTTTGAAGTTTACTCAAAGTCGGATAAAGCAAAATGCTTAAGATCCGATACAATATTAAAAAACGGAGGTAAATTACAATGGCAGTAAGTAGAGAACCAATACTTAAAAGATGTAAATCATTAGGCATCAGCCCAATGGTAATGGGTATCGCTAAGGAAACAAAGCGTGACCCAAACGCAAATAAGAGAAGAAAGGTTTCTGAATATGGACTTCAGTTGAAGGAAAAGCAGAAGCTTAAATTCATCTATGGTGTATTGGAAAAGCAGTTCCGTCACTATTTTGAGATTTCTCAGAAAATGGAAGGTCAGGCTGGTGAAAACCTTATCACTTGTCTTGAATCAAGACTTGACAGCGTTGTTTACAGAATGGGGCTTTCAATGACAAGACGTGAAGCACGTCAGCTCGTAGTACATGGACATTTCAATGTTAACGGCAGCAGAGTTGATATTCCTTCATACAGAATCAAAGTCGGTGATGTGATTTCTCTCAGAGACAAGAGCAAAAAGAGCGAGAAGTTCAAGCAGATTATCGAAGCAACTGCTGGAAGAACAGCTCCAACATGGCTCGATGTCAATAAAGATGAACAGTCAGCAAAGGTTGTTCGTTTACCTGTAAAGGAAGATCTGGATTACGAAATCGAAGAACACCTCATCGTTGAGTTGTATTCTAAGTAATTCGTATTGCGGATTAATTTCTGGAATCGGGTTATCTGGAATTTGTAAACCATTTATTCGTGTAAAACTGATTGAGTTTTAAAACAGGAGGGTTTTAAATGCTAGAAAAAATCGAAAAGCCTGAGATCGAAATAGTCGAACTTAAAGAAAACGGCACATATGGCAAATTCGTACTTGAGCCGTTAGAGCGTGGCTATGGTACTACTCTCGGTAACAGCATGAGAAGAGTACTGCTCTCCTCTTTGAAAGGTGTTGCTGTAACATCTGTAAAAATTGATGGAATTCATCACGAGCTTTCAACAATTCCAGGAGTAAAAGAGGACGTAACTGAAATTATCCTCAACCTCAAGGGACTTAATGCAAAGCTTTACGGTGAAGGTCCAAAAACTGTTTATATCGAAGCAGAGGGCGAATGTGAAGTTACTGCTGGGGATATTAATCATGATTCTGAAGTTGAAATTCTTGTTCCGGATTTGCATATCGCATCTTTAAGCGAAGGTGCAACGCTTTATATGGAAATCGTACTCGACTATGGTATCGGATACGTTTCAGCTGAAAAGAATAAAGCACATATGCCAAATGCTCCAATCGGTGTAATAGCTGTAGACAGCATCTATACACCAGTACTCAAGGTAAACTATACAGTAGATAATACTCGTGTAGGTCAGATTACAGACTTTGACAAGCTTACACTTGAGCTTTGGACAAATGGAACAACCTCAGCTAAGGAAGCTGTTTCATTAGCAGCCAAACTCCTCAACGAGCATCTCAGTCCGTTTATGAATTTGTCGGAAGACACAAACGTAGATGAGATTATGGCAGAAAAAGATGACAAGGGCAAAGAACAAGTCCTTGAGATGACCATTGAGGAACTTGACTTATCTGTACGTTCATTTAACTGTCTTAAGCGTGCAGGTATTAATACAGTAAACGATTTGATTGAAAAGACTTCGGAAGAAATGATGAAGGTAAGAAACCTTGGTAAAAAATCATTTGATGAGGTTAAGGAAAAGCTACATTCATTAGGCTATGACCTCCATTCTGAAGAAGATAAGTAAGTAAGGAGTGAAATCTTATGCCAGGCACAAGAAAGCTGGGAAGAGCTACAGACCATAGAAAAGCAATGCTCAGAGCTATGGTAACATATCTTCTCGAAAAAGGTAAGATTGAAACAACTGTAACAAGAGCTAAAGAGGTTAGCGCTATGACCGAAAAGATGATTACTTTAGGTAAAGCAGGCGACCTTCATTCAAAGCGTCAGGCACTTTCATACATCACAAAGGAAAGTGTTGCAAAGAAGCTGTTTGATGAGATTGCACCATCATACAGCGGCCGTGAAGGTGGATATACAAAGATCGTAAAGATTGGTCCACGTCGTGGTGACGCAGCAGAAATGGCTATTATCCAGTTGGTATAATTACAAAACAAAACGGGTAGACCTAAATGGTTTACCCGTTTTTTGTGCAAAAATAAAGCCCCCGAATTAAATCGGGGGCTTGCTTTTCTATTTGATTTTAACAGAGATTGTCTTAAACGAAGCGTTATAGGTCTTGGAACCGTCTGTACGGTATGCCTTAACGGTAAAGTAATATGTCTTGCCAGATGTAAGACCAGTCTTTGTAAAGCTTGTAGCCTTTGTTGTAGTCATTCTCTGCCAGCTTGCGTTAGCTGATGACTTTATGTATGCAATATAGCCTGTAGCACCAGTAGATTTGCTCCACTTGAGCGTAGCCTTCTTTGAACCAGCAGTTGCC
>JAFTAX010000118.1 GCA_017458445.1 Ruminococcus sp.
ATTGTGATTATATCGATATTAGCAGGAAGGGTTGTTTACGAGTATATTCAGGAAAGAAACGATTCAAAACATAAAGTAAACTATGCTGCTTTTCAACTTATATATTGTGCGGGTATATTTAAAGATTTCAATGTGTACAAAGATAACCCCCCAATGACACAGATGATAGACGAAATACCTCATGCTTATTTGAAATTTGTATTTGGCGAAGGCTGGGAAGAATTGCTACGCAATGACAACTCAACATATACATTAACTGAAGATAATACCCAGAACGGTTTCTTAAATGTATATAATGTAGTATATAATATATGGTTAGCTCATACTATGAAAAGAATACATCCTTTGTTTCTCTCTGCCTACGAGGTTTGTTTTAATATCGAAGGACTCCCACACGAAAGAAGACATGACGTTGCTATGAGGACTTGTTGGTTGATCGAAAAAATACTTTATAACGGTAGCGATAGTTCTCCAAAATTATATCATCTGATGTCTATAAAGGGAGAAACGTTCTCGCTATGTTGGAAACCGTTTCTTGACACACTCGCTATTAATCGGATGTATCTTGAAAGACCTTGGACTGAAAATAAGTCCGAATACGAACCAAAGATTAATCTTGAACTCTAATATATCGGTAATAAGGGAGAATAAAAACTATGATTGATTCAACAAAAATAAGGAAGAACGTAGTCCTTATCCATCGTTGTGAGATAAATAATTAAACAGTTATCTACATACTTTTCCTCAGCAAATCTTTTCAAGGTTTTTTCTAATGTGCTTTATTATACGTTTTTCAAGGCGTGAGATGTAGGACTGTGATATGCCAACTACGTCTGAGACCTGCTTTTGCGTCATTTCCTTGCCGTTTTTAAGCCCAAAACGCATCTCCATAATCTGCCGTTCACGAGGCTGGAGTTTGCTGATTTCCTGCCGCAGAAGCTCTTTTTCGACTTCGCTTTCTATGCCACGGTTTACAGTGTCATCATCTGTTCCGAGAATGTCGGACAAAAGCAGCTCGTTGCCGTCCCAGTCGATGTTCAGCGGTTCGTCAATGGAAATCTCGTTTCTATACTGTGTTGACTTTCGCAAAAACATCAGTATCTCGTTTTCAATGCAACGTGAAGCGTATGTTGCAAGCTTTATGTTTTTGTCAGGGCAGAAGGTTTTTACTGCTTTGATTAGTCCGATTGAGCCGATTGAAATAAGGTCCTCGATTCCGACACCTGTTGACTCAAACTTTTTTGCGATATAGACAACAAGCCTGAGATTATGCACGATTAGTAACTCCCGTGCTTTTTTCTCATCTGTTTTTATAAGCTCGAAAGCCTTTTGTTCGTCCTCCTTTGACAAGGGCGGTGGCAGCGATTCTGCACCGTTTATGTAGTCGATTGTAGCATAGTTTTTTATATTCCTTTTTGCGATAATAATGCTGATTTTTAGCATTAGTGTGCTTATCATGTTCATATCATTATGTCCTTTCTGTGATTTATTGCAAAAGACACGGGTTAAAAATTGCCCGTGACTTGTTTTTGCCGTTGTGTATTACGCCGACACAGCATTTTACTGGTGCCTTGTTGCCAGAGCTGTCGGATATTGTCACTGAGCCTTTTGAGGTTATCGGTATAACGCTGTCGCCTGACACAGTTGAATATGGTGACAACCGAAACCCTGCTATGCTGTATTGGCTGACATTGTCCAGATTAAAATGTTCATAAAGTTCGGCAGAGCAGAATACTACTATGGGTGTGCCTGTGAAAAGGTCATAGAGCTTGTTGCCAGTGTCGGCGATGGCTGGCAGCTTTATTTCATAGTTGCCGATGGTGTAGGTTGCTTTATATTTTTCAACCTTATTGAACTTTATCCAGAGCAGCCACTCGTAAAGTGAGATGATGGCATAGATTACGATTGTTGCTATTACGAGGTATATAAGCGAGATGTCAAAATAGACAGTGTAGTTTTTGATGTAGATTATTTTGCTGTCGGTTATCTGCCAGAGCAGCAGAGAGATTCCTGCAAAAACAAGCTCTATGAAAAAATATAGGAATATGTATTTTGCAAGGGCTTTTATGGATTTCAGATTGAACGCTATGAACACTATCAGCGTGATAAGCAATAGTTTTATTATTGTTATTGCGACAGACTGCAAAAAACCGTGTGGATTTAGCACCACAATCAACGACGATATACCGCCGATCAGGCTTGACAGGGTAGTGCGGAGTTTGCTTGAGTTGCGGTGTGTAATTCTGCTGATAGATGACAGAAAGACAAGCGTTGTAATGCAGTTTGTGATAATCAGCACATCAAGGTAGATTTTCAAGTTTTGCTACCTCCAATCAATAGGTGTGCTCTAATTATAAATCTCTTATAGCGATGAATTTGTCGATTTTAAAAATGGCAACAAAAAAACAGGCTATGGATTTCATAGCCTGTCTGGTTTATATATTATTGCTGTGTAAACTGCTGTGGGTTTTGATAAACAGTGTTTGGATTATATGTTGGTTGTGTCAGCTCTTTCATTTTGGATCTGTATGTAATAAGCAGAATGCCAAATGTAATTGCAGCTGTTGCAGAGCAGAGTGCTTGCAGGATTGTAACAATATTAAATGGTGTGGATAGTATTGAGATAATATCAAATGCACCTGTTATAATTGAGATAACTGCTACAAACATTGAAATCTTGTCACACGGCAAGCCTGTCTGAGCTGAATATTTGATTGAGTTGACTGTCTTTATAGCTTTGACATAGTAGAAAACCAAAAATACTATGATGCCTGCAATAAGGAAGAAAGAGAGTATTAAACCTATTGTTATTCCCAGATACATTGAATCATATGAGTATGGTGAGTTGCTTGAATAGTTAGATGTAATTATTGTTCCGATTAGCAGAAGTATCTCTAAGAGTGACAGGATTATCAATGTAAAGATAAAGTCGATTTTTAAGATTACATTCACCATTGTAAGACCTGTTGTCTTGACATACGGAGTTTGTCTGTTCAGTGCTGAACCGTACACAAGCCACATACCGATACACATGATAATCGCTGGGATTGTTCCCAAAACGATTCCTATTGGAACTGCTTTATCAATGGCTGAGGCGATTTCGTATGCATACTCTCTTGGGTATGGCATATACATCGAACCGTTGAAAAGCTGTAGTGAAAGGCTCCATGTATTAGTGAATGCGTAGACTAAGTTTAGCAAAAGCGTTGCTGTATATGCGATTGTTGCAACAAGGAACAAAGGAGATTTTCCAAAGCTCTTTACTATGCTAAATACGCTGTTGTCAGTTAAATTTGAACCACAAGCAGTGCAAAAACGGGAATTATCATAATTGTTATAACCACATTTGTTACAAATCATAATTATACCTCCTGATTTTTGATTTATATACTTAATCTGCAAAGAATGCAGAGAATGCCTTAAATGCCATATAGATGTCGATTTTTGATGTAATTTCAAATGGTGCGTGCATTGA
>JAFTAX010000119.1 GCA_017458445.1 Ruminococcus sp.
CACGCAAGTCAACCGAGCACCACATCGGTGCATGGTCAATGTATTCCTTTTCTACCCATTTGGTCGATTTCACAGGAGGCATAAAATAACCTCTCTGATACTTTCCAACATTCTTCATATCTATTCCTCCTTGTATTGTTTTTGGTTTAGCTTAGTAAGACCAGTATAAAGCATAAAGCAATAAAAAAGCTCGCCTCTAAAAAGAGACGAGCATTAAACCCGTGTTACCACTCTAATTCATGTGTGACTCACATCACACACCTTAGCCGTATCAATCAATACGCTGCTCTGTAACGGGAGCTGCCCGTGTGTAGCTACTGAAGGATTTCACTGCACATGCTCGAGGACGAGTTATAGCATATATTCCGCACTGTCTTACACCAACCGACAGCTCTCTGTGGCAAAAACATAAGCTTTTGTTCCTGTCAAAGCATTTCAAATATTGATATCATTATATGTCAATAATTCACATTTGTCAAGCACGTTTACATTTTATTTACAATTACAATGCAAAACCATGTCCGAGCCTGCACCTTAAACCTTAATTTTGTCCAGAACTTCGCCGACTTTTTCATGTAAAACGAGAGTGCAGGACGAGTCCATCGGCGTCTTGTCACGGTTAATCAGCACAAGATTTCTGCCTCTGAAATAGTTGACAAAACCGGCTGCTGGATAAACCGTAAGCGAAGTACCTGCAATGATAAGCGTGTCACAGCTTGCAATGGCTGAAACCGCACCGTTGACCGTGTCACTGTCAAGCCCTTCTTCATACAGCACAACGTCAGGCTTGATAACACCACCGCATGAGCATCTCGGCACACCGCTGCTTTCGAGAATAAACTTAGCATCATAAGCCTTGTGGCACTTCATGCAGTAGTTTCTGTGTACAGAGCCGTGAAGCTCGTAAACATTTTTACTTCCTGCAAGCTGATGTAAGCCGTCAATATTCTGCGTAACAACTGCCTTGAGAATACCCTTTTGTTCAAGCTCGGCAAGCTTCAGATGAGCCTTGTTCGGCTTAGCACTCATACAAATCATCTTATCCCTGTAAAAGCGATAGAACTCATCAGTGTGGTGCATAAAAAACGTGTGGCTTAGAATCTGTTCAGGCGGATAGTCATACTTCTGATTATAAAGCCCGTCCACCGACCTGAAATCAGGAATACCGCTTTCTGTAGAAACGCCAGCACCGCCGAAGAAAACAATGTTTTTGCTTTCGTCAATAATCTTTTGTAGCTCACTCATAATATCAACTGCTTTCATATGATCTGTAATTATTATATCATATTTTCATCAACATTTCAAGAAAAAAGCACCTCGAACTGAGGTGCTTGAATACATAATTAATTACCGCTCTTTTCAACTGCAGCCCTGATGAAATCTTTAAAGAGCTTGTGTGCACGGTTAGGACGTGACTTGAATTCAGGATGGAACTGAACGCCAACAAACCATGGGTGTACATCTTTAGGAAGCTCAACAATTTCAACAAGCTTCTCGTCAGGTGAAAGACCTGCAAGAATAAGTCCCTTGTCTGTAAGCTTCTTTCTGTATGCATTGTTGAATTCCCAGCGATGACGATGACGCTCGTAAATAAGCTGGTCGTTGTAAAGCTCAGCACATCTTGTGCCTTCTGTAAGCTTGCAAGGATAAAGTCCAAGACGCATTGTGCCGCCCTTTTCTGTGATGTCCTTCTGCTCGTCCATAATGTCAATAACAGGATGAGGATTCTTGCAGAATTCAGTAGAGTTTGCACCCTTAAGCTTAGCAACGTGTCTTGCAAATTCAACTACAGACATCTGCATTCCAAGACAAATTCCAAACATCGGAATCTTGTTTTCTCTTGCATATCTGATTGCCTCAATCATGCCCTCAATGCCTCTGTCACCAAAGCCACCAGGTACGATTATTCCGTCGCAACCCTTGAGTATTTCATCAGCAGTGTCAGCGTTGATATCCTCAGACTGAAGCCACTTGATGTCAACTTCAGCACCGTTTTCAAAACCGCCATGACGCAAAGCCTCAGCAACAGAAAGATATGCGTCCTCAAGCTCAACGTACTTTCCGACAAGTCCGATAGTAACCTTCTTGTCGCAGTTTTTAACACGCTTAATCATCGAGTTCCAGTCGTTAAGATCAGGCTTGCGGTTTTCCAAACAAAGATGCTGGCAGACAACATCAGCAAGGCCTTCTTCTTCAAGCCACAACGGAACCTCGTAAAGTGATGGAGCAGTCAGGTTCTGGATAACGTCCTCAGGACGAACATTGCAGAACAAGCTGATTTTCTTTTTCATTTCCTCAGGAATCTGTCGCTCTGAGCGAAGAACCAGAACAGTAGGCTGAATACCCATTGAAAGCAGTTCCTTTACAGAGTGCTGAGTAGGCTTTGATTTAAGCTCTTTTGAGCCTGAAATATATGGTACAAGACAAACATGAATAAACATAGCGTTATCCTTGCCAAGCTCAATGTACGCCTGTCTTATTGCTTCAAGGAACGGTGTGGACTCAATGTCACCGACAGTACCGCCGATTTCGGTGATAACAACATCAGTGTTTGTGTCCTTACCAACACGATAAACCTTGTCCTTGATTTCGTTTGTAATGTGAGGAACAACCTGAACAGTACCGCCGAGATAATCTCCACGTCTTTCCTTGTTAAGTACATTCCAGTATATTTTACCTGTAGTAACATTCGAGTTGATAGAAAGATTTTCATCAATAAATCTCTCGTAGTGACCAAGGTCAAGGTCAGTTTCTGCACCGTCATCAGTAACAAAAACCTCACCATGCTGATATGGCGACATAGTGCCTGGGTCAACGTTTATGTAAGGGTCAAATTTCTGAATAGTAACGCTGTAACCTCTTGCTTTAAGAAGTCGGCCTAACGAAGCAGCAGTAATTCCTTTACCCAGTCCTGAAACAACACCGCCTGTGACAAAGACATATTTTGTGGGCATAATAGTAACCTCCGATAATAATTTTTGCACAAACAACAAGCTTTTACACTTGTGCATACCTTATTTACTATCATAACAAATTTTTTGACAAATAGCAAGGGGTTTTGTGTAACTTTTAAGACTTTGTACATTAGTTTTTAATAATATCATTCAAAAAGCTGATAAAAGTGTCAAAACGTCTGAATACATCGCTTGTTTATAGCTAATTACTGATGTTTTTCTAAAAAAACAGTGAAATTTGTCATAATTGCTTGTTGTAATTTTTGAAAAAATGTTATATAATTATATTGTATGTTTTAAAATACTGCTGATTGGATTGCAATTCTTGTAATCATCAAATCACTTGAAACGAGGTTCGGTATGTCAGAAAACAACAATACGATTAATAGGGATAATAATTCTCAGGATACAGAATTTCAGGATATGCTAAAAGAAGTCTTTTTGAAGAAAGACGAGATAATCCACGACCGCTTTAAAGACGACAAAAAGGTTGCAGATATTTCATTTAAAAAACCTGAAGCAAAAAATGATAATCCACCTGCGAAAAAGCCTTCAGAGCGTCCTGTGGAACATTCACAAAGCAGACCGAAACAGCCTGCACCAAAGCGTTTGCAGGGTAATGAAAATGCAAAAAAGCATCCTGAATCAAACGATATAAGCTTTAAGAAACCGGCAAGCAACCCAAAGGCTGAAAATGCTGAACATAGCGAGAAAAAGCCAGTACCACACGGTTCGAAAAGACCAGTGCAAAATGGTGCAAAAAGACCAGTACCAAACGGTGCGAAAAGACCTGTGCAAAACGGTTCAAACAATGTTTCAAAGCCTGGA
>JAFTAX010000120.1 GCA_017458445.1 Ruminococcus sp.
GTTATAAGCCAAGCAAAAAACCGATAGTATTACAACTGCAAAAGCAAAAGCAAATGCAACTTTAATTAGCCAGATAAGTAGGTTTTTCATATTGCCTCCGTGTGTCTTTATATTACTTTCTCCAAACCATTTTGTTTACTACACCTGTATATGACTGAATGAGCTTTACTACCTTATCAGATACATTTTCGTCAATATAGTCAGGTACAGGTATTCCCAAATCTTTATTCTTATTCATACTGATTGCCAAATCAACTGCCTGCAATAGTCCGTCGCCTTCAATTCCTGCAAGTACAAAGCAAGCCTTGTCCAATGCTTCAGGACGCTCAGTTGATGTGCGGATACATACAGCCGGGAATGGATGTCCGACCGATGTAAAGAAGCTTGATTCCTCAGGAAGTGTGCCTGAATCGGACACAACCGCAAAAGCGTTAAACTGCAAGCAATTGTAATCATGGAAGCCGAGCGGCTCATGCTGGATAACCCTCTTATCAAGCTTCATGCCAGACTGTTCAAGGCGTTTCTTTGAACGTGGGTGACATGAATAAAGGATTGGCATATCGTATTTTTCTGCCATTTTATTTATCGCTGTAAAGAGCGATGTAAAGTTCTTTTCAGTGTCAATGTTTTCCTCACGATGAGCCGACAAAAGAATATATTTACCTTTTTCAAGCCCAAGCTTCTTATGAATATCTGATGATTCTATCTTGTCAAGGTTTGCATGAAGTACCTCTGCCATTGGCGAGCCAGTAACGTAAGTACGCTCTTTTGGCAAGCCACAATCTGCAAGGTAACGGCGTGCATGCTCTGAATATGCAAGGTTTACATCGGATATAATATCTACAATACGGCGGTTGGTTTCTTCCGGCAGGCACTCGTCTTTGCAACGGTTTCCTGCTTCCATGTGGAAAATTGGTATATGCAGTCGTTTAGCACCGATAACCGAAAGGCAACTGTTAGTATCGCCAAGCACTAAAACTGCGTCAGGTTGAGTTTTAACCATGAGCTGATATGATTTAGCTATGATGTTGCCCATTGTTTCGCCTAAATCTTTGCCGACTGCGTCAAGATAATATTCAGGTTCATCAAGCTCAAGGTCCTTGAAAAACACGCCGCTTAGCGTATAGTCATAGTTCTGACCTGTATGGACAAGAATTGTATCAAAATACTTTCTGCACTTTTTAATAACTGCTGCTAATCTGATAATCTCAGGCCTTGTGCCGACAATTATCATAAGCTTTAGTTTTCCGTTGTTTTTAAACTTTACCTCGTTCATATTTACTTCTCCATTAAATTTATTCTTCATACAAACGCATTTGTTTGTAGAGTTCTTTTCTGTCAGTTGCACCTTCTATAAGGCCTTTTACCTCAATTTTTTTGCGTTTGCCCATGCGGTATCTTATATAGTATCTGCCACCGAAATATGCCCAGCCTGCAGGATAGACAATCGGAACTTTGTCGGCAAAACGCCAATGCTTTCTTACAATCTCGTTAGCTGAAAGAACAGACTGCTTTAGCACAGAAGAGTCGCTCACACTTCCCTTTTTCCTGCTTGTAATAAACTTTGCTTCATCAGAACGTTTCATGTTCTTATGGCCAAAGTTTCCGCTGTCAAAGATATCCTGCATGAGCTTATAAAGCAAATCTTCATCAACTTCACCCATCCAGGTTTGCGGAGTGCTTCCAAGATAGACAACAGATAGCTGTGTCAAAAGCTGTGCAAACCTCCACAAGCCAACCTCTTTGAGTTTATCTTCAAACAAGTCAACAAACTCATCCTGTATTGCTTCAACAAACACTGCCCAGTCGCACAGATGCCTTAGGCCAATACCGCTTGTAATCATGTGTCTTGCTGTATGAACAAGCATTATAAGGCCATGATGAAAGGTCGATGGTCGCATATAATAGCCGTTGTCAATATCAATCCTGACAGCATCGGCAATGACGTTTTGAAGATATAAGTTTATCTTCTCACCAGCTTTGCCTTCAGGCACACCGTTTACACGGCTGTGCATTTCCCAGATAGCGTTGTTACGGTAGTATGCTTTTTCGAACTCGTGCTTTGAAGCAATTCGTTTAAAGCCCTTACTTAGCAAAAGCTTGTCCGCTTTTTTCATATCATTCTTATCAACAAGAAAGTCAACATCGCCCATAATTCGCATTATTGGATTGGGATAATATGACGCTGAAACACTACCTTTCAGCACAACGTACGGAATTTCAGCAGATTCCATGGTCTTATTAAGCTGTGTATGCTCATAGTTAAAAAAGTAGTTATTGCTCAGCGAATACATGACTTTATCACGCCATTTTTGAACCTGTTCGCTGTTTTTTATATCGTCAGGAAGTGCAGAATATACAAGCGAATGGACGGTTTGCTGGTGGCTTTCCTGATATACAGCCTTCCAGTCAATGTCCATAGGTGTTTGCCTGTTTGCATGGAACAGCTCATTTGCAAGCAGATCCAACACAGTTTGCTGGATTGTATTTAGCTTTTTCATTCCACATACCTCAATTAAATAAACATACCATTTTTACTTCAATGCTTCCTGCACATAATCGGTTGTAAGAATCTTATTTACTGTTTCATCAACATTCAAAAGCTTTGTGTTATGGCTTGTATAAGATTCTTCTGCCTCAGTTTCAACCTGTCCGTTTATAACAAATTTATCATAATTCAAATCTCTGCTATCTGCAGCTACACGGTAATAATCACCCATATCCTGAGATCTGAGTCTTTCTTCTCTTGTCATAAGCGTTTCATAAAGCTTTTCGCCGTGACGTGTACCGATAATATTTGTACCAGTATCACCAAACAGCTTCTGAACTGCTTTTGCAAGAACGCCAATTGTTGAAGCATCAGCCTTCTGGATAAACAAATCACCTGGATTTGCATTGTTAAACGCAAACTTTACAAGGTCAACCGCCTCATCGAGATTCATAAGGAATCTTGTCATTTCAGGGTTTGTGATTGTTATCGGATTACCTGATTTAATCTGGTCAATAAACAGTGGAATAACAGAGCCACGGCTACACATTACATTGCCGTATCGTGTACAACAAATTACATTACCGCCACGCTCGGCAGCAACTCTTGCATTTGCGTATATTACATGCTCCATCATTGCTTTTGAGATGCCCATAGCGTTAATTGGATATGCAGCCTTATCAGTTGAAAGGCAGACTACTCTCTTTACGCCTGTTTCAATTGCCGCATGGAGCATATTATCAGTACCTATAATATTTGTGCGTACAGCTTCCATTGGGAAAAATTCGCACGATGGTACCTGTTTTAGTGCAGCTGCATGGAATATGTAGTCAACACCCCACACTGCGTCCTTGATTGAATTTGCATTACGAATATCGCCGACAAAGAATTTCACTTTATTTGCATAGTCAGGAAAACGTGCCTGCAAATCATGACGCATATCATCCTGCTTTTTCTCGTCACGTGAAAAGATACGGATTTCTCCTATATCCGTTGACAAGAAATGCTTAAGCACAGTGTTGCCAAAAGAGCCTGTGCCTCCTGTTATCATTAGTGTAGAACCATTAAATTCACTCATGTTTATTCTCCTTTAATTATATTTACAATTTTATTTATAACTTTTGGTGTATGTTTTTCATGTAGATACTGTTTATATGCAGCTTTTTCATATTTACTTGCAGCATAATGCATAACTCTTCTATACGCAAGATTCTTCGGTTGATTAAATATATTTACAAGGAACTCTTCTAAACGTTCATATAATTCATCGATATATTCTTTTGAGTTTATTGGATATTCCATTAACATATCTATGTATTCTTTATCATGAGTATCAAGATATTCAACTTCTTTTATAGCTCTTTCTAAATCGCTTTCAGATTCACAATAAACAAAAGATTTTATAATAAAATCTTTATTAATTTCAGGATTTCCTACATAAATTGGAACTGAATGATTCAAAAAAGCTTGTACTTTTTTTCTGTTACAAATCCCGGATAAATAATAGAGTCACCAGCAATTGTAAACTTAGATTGTTTTAAGTAATCGTATTTTTCAACCCAACTACAACCTTTTTGTGAATTATCTGACTAAGGATTAAATCTACCTGGACATATTACCTCCTTATACTTATTCAATTCGGTATATAGTCCTTCCCTTAATCCATGAGAAGATTTGTGCCCATAAATAAAATTACAAAAGTAATTTTTCTTATCTAATATTTCTTTTGCTTGTTCTAATGTAAGCTGTTCAAACTTAAGCGGAACTCCATCATCAGAATAAAACGCGAATGGAAGTCGGAAATATCTGTCATTAAACTGAATATCATCAAAACCAATTGCATAATCAAAACACGTAAAATCAGGTGATATGTTTTCTCCCATGAACATTATTCTTACACAATCATATTTCAAATACTCAAAATGCATTCCTCTATTTGAAGCAATTATAAAGTCAGGCTCTTTAGATATTTCGACATTAAAATGCTTACTTAATATATTAGTAAAAAGGTTGTTTTTAGGATTAAAGGAATCCCAAAAGCCACAAAAATTAAATTTAATTGTTTTTTTGTTCATAATAATCCTTTCAGCATATTAATAGTATTAATACTATTTAATAAATGAGCGAATTTTTGCTTTAAATTTCTTTCTTTTCTGCCTTTTATACTCGGCTTCACTATAGAAGTATTCAGCACAATCACAGCCATGACTCTTTCCTCGATATGAATTAAGGCCTAAAATCATACCGACATAATCGAGGTCTTTAGTCTGTGATTCATATACATTTATAAGCTCTGTTTTTTTGTCTACAACTGATGAAATATCAAGCTTAACATTAGGCTCTCTGAGAGTTGTCCAGACTTCATATTCAATTAGCTCTGCTTTACACTTAGTTTTCTTTATCGCTTTTTTTATAGCGTTATAAACATCAACATGATCTTTATGTATTTCGTGTTTATTTGGCACAAAGATGTAATTATACATAGAATAATTAACTGTTGCAAATCTATCAGCAAAAGCTACAATACTGTGCTCTGGAATATGTAAAGAAATAGAATTGTTAACGCCCGCAAGTACCATAGCATTTTTGAACTCAGTTTTACGCACTTCGCTAATTACTTTATTATCCAATTTCTTATCATAACCGTCTGTGACAAGCAAAACATCACATTGCTTAGCATAAAGACTGATCAGTCCGCCGCAACCAATGCTCTCGTCATCAGGGTGTGGCGATACTACAAGAATTCTATCGTTTTCAGAAGGACTGAATACCATTAACCTTTCCTCCTTGACAGTTTTTGAACTGTTTTCATATAAATCTTAGCACGTATCGGATACGCATATTTACAGATATTCATATCATTTTTAAATGACAGATTCAGACTATCTTTATTGTCATTTATGCATGTTAGCAGCTTTTTATGCAGCTGTTTATAATAATCCTTATACTTAGGCTCATTTTTTATTGCACGCATATTTGTCAGGATATTTTTAATATATCTTTTCAGAATAAACTGATACATTTCATCGTTACCAGTTTCCTTAAAAAAGGCAAGCAGTGCTTCATTTGCTTCAAGTAAATCAAGCTTTTTAGGTGACCAGCTTGAATGAACGATGCCGTCTGAATTCTGAAAATAATAATACAAATCTTCAGTTACAATTGATACTTTCTCTTGTGTAAAATACAGTTTATATGTAGTGAATGTGTCTTCATGCAGTTTGCCGACTGGAAAACGGATATCTTTAAACATATCCTTTTTATAAAGCCTTGCACATGCAGCAACAGGGTCATAATCATATTCGTTATATAAAAACAAATCCTCAGGGCGACATGAATCAATTGAGCTTTCATCAAGCTTATTCGTTTCAATAGTTCTGCTGTCAACATAAGCCATTTTTGAAAAGCTGATAACTGTTTTGTTCTTATTATTAGCTGCCAGCAAAAGCTCAAGATACTGCGGGTGAATCCAGTCATCACTGTCTATGAATGTTATCCACTCGCTGTCACTGTTTTTGAGAGCCCACTCTATTCCTGAGTTTCTTGCTGCTGACAGACCGCCGTTTTGTTGATGAATTACATGGATTTTTGCATTATTTGCTGCAAATTCATCACACATTTTTTGAGAATTATCAGGCGAGCCGTCATCAACCAATATAATCTCATAGTCGTCAAACGTTTGTGCAAGTATGCTGTTTACACACTGCTCCAGATAATCCTCGACTTTATAAACTGGTACAACTACACTAATCAGAGGCATTATATCACCTATCGTTTTCTTAATTTATCGTAAAACTTCTGTCCGAACACTTTAACAAATATACCCTTGAGTTTTGCTCTGCGGGCTTTTTGCTTTGCTCGTTTTTGTTTGCGTTCCCATCTTTCAATCTTTTTCTTTTGCTGTTCATCAGTAAACCACGATGCGTCATAATGATGAATCGAATATGTATTATCGGTCATTCGGATTATGCCGTCATTTATTGATTTAGGGCAAAAATATTCAGCAGGGTAAATTGTAAAGCATTCCATTATTGTTTGGAGCTCGCCATTTTTCTGTAGCCCAAGTTTAACTAATGCTTCAGTGTTTAAAACTGGTGACGCAACAAGGTTTGGCGCACCGTCATCATTTAAAAAGCTTAATAATTCATAGCTTTGCATAAGCTCCTTGATTACAGAGTTTCCTGGCTTTGCACCAAATCCTAAGCCCAAGGCTACCGCTTCAGGTGACTCAAAACCTGCAAAGCCTGAATTGTCAAGCAAATCATCAAAGGATTTAACTATCTCAACATCAGTATCAAGGTATATTCCGCCATGCTGATAGATTATATCAAGTCTTGCATAATCAGGTACAAAGCCCCATTTTTTCGCATCAAGTGCGTCTTTCATATACTGATTTTTTGTAAAATCATAGTTGGATTCATTCCACTCTATTATCTCATAATCAGGGCAATA
>JAFTAX010000121.1 GCA_017458445.1 Ruminococcus sp.
AATGTACTTTGCAATATAAAATGTCACCAAAGATTTAGAAATTTACACCCACAGCGTTGGCTAATTGGTATGATGAAAAGCCACCAAACATTTTTCTTGGATAATTGTTTATCCAGTGCTCTATATAACGAATAAATTTCCTGCTGTATTTTGAAATATCAGCCCCCTTCGGTATGAAACGTCTTATCAGCTTGTTCGCACATTCATTTGAACCCCTCTCCCACGAACTGTAAGGGTGAGCATAGTATACCTTTGTTCGCTGACCTTTGGTTATTGCAGATCGCTCCATTCCCTCTTGGTCAAGGTTTTCACAGCCATTATCACAGGTTATTGTTTTGAAAATACTTTTGAATTTTCCGCTTCCCAGCTTTCTTTCCAGCTTATCAAGCTCTTTCACAACACATTCTTGACTTTTGCTCTCTATCTTTCTGATGATCTCAAGATTTAAAGAACGCTCAGTCATCACCAACAGTACGCCAAGGGTACCCTTGCCGCCGACTACGGTATCAAGCTCCCAGTGCCCGAAATCTGCACGGTTCTCGATCTCCTTCGGTCGTTCGCTTATGCTCGTTCCATTATGTGTTTGAGCCCTTCTGACGTGGTCATAGTCTCGCTTTTTATCTTTCTTCTTTACAGGTAGATCTTTATTTGTGATATTTAAAAACAAACCGCTGTCTATGTAGTTATACAGCGTTTTAAGACAGATGTTGACTTCTATACCATTCTGCTTTGCATCTTCAAGCGCAGAATAAGGTGAATATTTTTCGTTGCCTATTTTATTCTCGATATGCTCAACAAGCGCAAAATTATTGCCTATTTTGAGATTAGGACCCTTGTGTCTGCCAAGCTCATCGTGCAGCTTCTGAGCGACATCAGCGCTGTATTCTTCTCTTGTAGTGAGGTCGCTCTTGAGAAGAGTAACCGTTCCTCTCTTTACCTCTCGCCTTATTGTTCGTCCGCTTCTCCCGCCGAGGATCGCTCCGATCTCATCGTATGAAAGCTTTGCTTTGAGCAGCGCTTCAAGTTTTATTCTTTCTTCATATTTCAGGTGTTGACCTTTTCTGCTTTTTATTATATAATTTAAGTGACTCATTGAGAAGAACTCCTTTAATGTTGGTTTGGTCACTTAACATTATACCACAAGTTCTTTTCTTTGGGTCTTTTATTTTGTCATTTTATTATACAACTTTCTTGTGTTGACGAACATTAATATTTCTGATATAATTATATTTTAAGGGGCTGATTCTGTGAATAAGTTGAGATTTCAGGAAGCTTGCAATAAAATCATTAATATTGACAGGCAAAGAAATGGTATTGGCACTTTAGGCGAAAAAACCTTGCACGCTGTTTTGAAGTCTTATTTTGAGCCTTTTGAAGATAATCAGGAAATAAAGCTTGGCAATTATGTTGCTGACATTGCAAGTGAGAATGGCGTTATTGAAATTCAAACGCAAAGTCTCAATGCTTTGAGAAACAAGCTGGAAGCTTTTTTGGAATATTGTAATGTTACGGTTGTTTATCCAATCGCTAAAATTAAGTACTTATCATGGCTGGACGTTAAGACTGGTGAAAAATCCAAAAGACGTAAATCGCCAAAATGTGGCAGTATTTATGACTCAATGAGAGAGCTTTATAAAATAAAATATACGCTTGATAATCCAAGAATGAATGTTTGTCTTGTAATGCTTGAAATGGAAGAGATTCGTTATCTTGACGGTTGGTCTTTTGATAAAAAGAAAGGCTCGACAAGATGCGACCGCATACCAATAAACTTGCTCGATGAGATCTATTTCGGACGCCCTGTTGATTACAGCATTTTTATACCGAAAAACCTGCCTGAAGAGTTTACATCGAAAGACTTGGCAAAGTGTGCAAGAATTCAACTTAGAACTGCACAGACAACACTTAACATTCTCTCATATCTTAACGTTGTAACAAAATGTGGTAAGAATGGTAACACCATTATATATAATAGAAATTTTAATGAATAATCCGAAAGGAACGATAAAATGAAGGTTACAAAGAGAATTACATCTTTACTATCAGTCATGCTGATTTTGGTTATAACCTGCACTATTAGTGCGAATTCATTTGAATTCACGCCAACAGCTGGCGTTGATGAAAACGGAAAAGGTATACCGCTTGAGCTATATTCCGAATCTGTGTACATGGTGGATTTAAACACAGGCGAAACGATTGTCAATATTAAAGGCGAAGAAGCAAGAGTACCTGCATCGCTTACAAAGATTATGACAGCAGTTGTTCTGCTCGACAAATTCAAAGCAAATTCTGAGAAGCTGAAAACTACATATGTATCATGTGGCTCTGAAGCTTTTGATGAATTATACGACACTGGTGCTTCTACTGCAGATATTCAGCCGAATGAAAAAGTGAGCTATTATAATTTGCTTGCTGCACTGCTTATTCCGTCATCATGTGAAGCTGCTAATATCATTGCTATTAATATCGGCGGTTCTGTACAAAAGTTCTGTGATCTTATGAATAAAAAGGCTGAAGAGCTTAAAATGAAGGACACTCATTTTTCTAATGCACACGGATTATTTGCAAACAAGAACTACACAAGCTGTAAGGATATGACAATCCTTTGCAGATATGCACTTGACAACTTCCCTGAGTTTAAAGAAATCGTAGCTATGCCTGAATACAACATGGAAGCTACTGATTACCACCCGTCAGGCACAACAATCAACAACACCAACTATATGTTGGAAGCTGACTCAGATTACTATTATGCAAATGTTAAAGGCATAAAGACTGGTACACTCGAAGAAGCAGGAAGATGCCTCGCATCATACGCATCATACGACGGCAACAATTACATGATTGTATCAATGGGTGCTCCTATTGAAAAGCGTGAGCAGGACATTAAGCTTGGTGAAGATAATCCTGATTCTGTGTTTGCTGATGATGTAGTGTATTACAACTGTCTTGACCATATTGCTTTATACAAATGGGCATTTAACAACCTTGCTGTAACAGATTTTATTAACACAAGCAGCGAGGTTCAGGAAGCGTCAATTGAATTTGGTAAAGGCACTGATTATGTAACGCTAAAGCCTGCAAATGGCTATTCACGTTTGTGGCCAACAGACATTCCTGTTGAAGATGTAAAACAAGAAATCACCGTTAAAAAGAATATCGTTGCACCTGTTGAAGAAGGCGATGTTCTTGGTGAGTTGCAACTCGTATACAAAGGCGAAGTGCTAAGCAGTATTGATCTTGTAGCTAATGGTTCAGTTGAGCGTGACCAGTTCTCTGCTACTCTATATGTTGCAAAATCGTTCTTTAAATCAAGCGCTTTTATAATTGCGATAGCAGTAATTATTCTGATACTTTTGGTTTATTCACTTATCCATGCAATAAGAACACACATGAAATACATTAAAAAATAAAAGAAACACGGATACTTCCATTTTGGAGATATCCGTGTTTTATTATGCTATTTTGTTACTTCATTCACTTCATCAATTGAAGGAATGTCTAACTCAGCTAATTGCTCAGGAGTCAGAGGTATATGCATTTCATGGTCCATACCCATTAGTTTGTTGTGGTCGCTTTTATAATAATCCGTACCTCGTGGAAGCTTTTTCTTTTTAAGCTTATTGTCCACACCAGTTCGTATCAGGCTGTAAATCAGAGCAAATGTCGGAACAGAAATCAACATTCCAAGGAATCCGAACATTCCACCGCCTATAAAGAGTGAAATCATAACCCAAATAGGAGGTATTCCTATTGAATCACCTATGATCTTTGGTCCAAGTATATTACCATCAAATTGCTGAATTAATAGTATAATAATCAACAATACTATTAGCTTTTTAGGCTCAACAATCAGTATCAATAATGCAGATGGTATTGCACCAATAAATGGCCCGAAGAACGGAATTATGTTAGTCACGCCAATTAAAACACTAATAAGAATGTTATAAGGCATATTAACTATTGTGAGCACTATAAAGCAAATAATGCCGATAATCAATGAATCTATAATTTTTCCGATTATAAATCCTGAGAATACTTTATTTGCCTGATTCCCAAATCTGAATACTTTGCCACAGGTTGATTTTTTTAAGCAAGCAAACATGATTTTTTTCAGTTGTGCAATCAACACTTCCTTGCTGTATAACAGATAAATCGACAGGATAAATCCAAGCACAAAGTTTTTAACAAAAGTTACAAACCCCAAAGCTCCAGAAAGAATGTTTTCAAGCATTGGCTGAAGCTTTCCTAAATCGGTGCCAAATTCTACGATTTTATCAGAAATAAACCTTCCAACTTTTGGATAGTCAGCAAAAATTTTATTGATAAACTTCTGGCTCTTGTTCACTGCTCCTGAAAAGTTATCCACCAAATCCTTCATGCTGCTGAGCAATTCCGGGACTATAATTGAAATAATTCCACCGACTATTCCTATAAATATAATAGAACTGATTGTTACTGATAAAACCCTGAGCCATTTTCTCTTCTTTTTCTTAGGACTCTCAGCTTTTTTCAAAATCCTTTTATGAACTATATCTTCAAAGGTTACCATAATAGGATTTATCAAAAATGCAATAGCAAAGCCCCAGATTACTGGCATTAATACAGTAAACAAAGCTGAAAGCAGGCTGAGAATTGATTTAAATCTTAAAACAGCAAAAATAATTAATACAACGATAATTGCTACAAGTACTGAGTACAGAGCTATTGTATTATATTTTTTGTTTGTTTGGAACT
>JAFTAX010000122.1 GCA_017458445.1 Ruminococcus sp.
CACCAGAGGAACCTGTTGAGGAGCCTGCTGAGGAAGCTGAAGAAAGCACTGCTGACGAGGTTGTATATGAAACTGACGGAGAAACAGTTATAGGGGAAGCTCCAGAAGTTGAAAAAGAAGCAGTTGAGGAAGCTCCTGCAGAAGAGCCAGTTGCTGAAGAAGCTCCTGCTGAAGAAACAGTTGAGGAAACAGTTGAGGAAGCACCTGCTGAAGCAGAAACACCAGTTGAAGAACCTGCTCAGGAAGCTGAAACTGAGGCTGACGCAGAATAAGCTCAGAATATTTCGGGGGCGAGCAATCGTCCCCATTTTTTAAAAACGAGCAGGACTGATTTTTTCAAAAAAATGCGGAATAATAATCATAATTTAAATAAGCGATAAGCTATGGAAGGTTATGTTATGGAGAATATTAAGAAAACAAACAATCGGAAGAAAAGCAAATCCAGACATCCGGTTGTAAAAGCTTTAAGAGTATTTGGAATGGTAATACTGTCAATGTTTTTGATTTTGATTATCACTGTTTCAATATTTGCAACAGCATTGACAATCTATATTCTTAACTTTGCTGATACAACAACAACCATAAGCCTTGACAATGGTGTTGTATCAAGTAACATCACAAGAATTCTCTATGAGAATCCTGACTATGACGAGAATGATGAGAATTCAAATCAGTATGAGCTTTATTATGCTCTTAAAAACCCGAACAAGAAGGTAGCATGGGTTGATATTGAGAACATTCCTCAGCACGTTTGTGATGCATATATGTACACTGAGGACGAGCGTTTCAAGGACCATGATGGTGTTGACTTTAAGCGTACTTTCGGAAGTATCATCTATACATTGCTTGGTAATAAGCAGGGCGGTTCTACAATTACTCAGCAGACTATCAAGAATGTTACAGGCGATGACGCACGAAGCGGTACACAGAGTGTGGAGCGTAAAATCCGAGAGATTTTCAGAGCTATCAACGTTGAAAAGACATACACAAAAGAGGAAATCTTGCAGTGCTATCTGAACATTATTCCTCTTGGTGATGGTAAGCAGGATATTATCGGTGTACAGGCTGCGGCTAACTATTATTTCAGTAAGGACGTGTCCGAGCTGTCACTTGCCGAAGCAGCTTCACTTGCCGGTATGACAATTGCACCTACTGATTACAACCCGAACACTAACCCTGAAAACAACAGGACAAGACAGAAATACTGCCTTGACAAGATGCTTGAAAACGGTGCTATTTCGGACGAGGAATATAACGAAGCACTTAATGAAAAGCTTAAAGTAACAGCTGACCCTGATTTCTCAAGCGATACAGAATATGAGTCCGAAATGGACGATCAGGGACCAACTTCATATTTTGTTGACGCAGTTATAAACCAGTCTATCAATGAGATTGCCGAGAATTACGGTATCACTGCTGAGGAAGCATCAGACAGACTTTATAACGGTGGCTACACAATTATATCTACTGTTGATATTGATATGCAGCACAAGATTGAAGTTGAAATGCAAAACGAATACAACTTCCAGAATTATAGTCTTGGTGCGGACGAATTGCAGTCTGGCTTTATCGCTATGGATTATAAGGGTAATGTTAAGGCGGTTGTTGGTAGCCGTAATGCAAAGAAAGATTCACGAAGCTGGAACAACGCTACAATGGCGACACGTTCACCTGGTTCATGTATCAAGCCTATTGCGTCCTATGCACCAGCACTTGAGCAGGATATTATCACCTGGTCTTCAATGTATAAGGACGAGCCTATCACTATTAAGGTTGGCGGCAAGGATACAAAATGGCCTGTAAACTATTCTGAAACAGGCGACAGTGCAAACTGGTCAAATCAGAATCTGTTTACATTCCAGATGTTGCAGAGGTCACTAAACACTATGCCTGCACAGCTTATCAAAAAGATGACACCAGCATATTCATATAACTTCCTTAAAGAAAAACTTGATATCTCAACGCTTACAGAAAAGGATAATGACTATTCTGCTGTAACTGTTGGTGGTATGACAAACGGTACAATTCTTGAGGAGCTTGTTGGTGCTTATTCAATCTTTGGAAACGGCGGAAAGAAGTATGAAACAACTTATGTTTCAAGCATTGTAAACGCTGACGGCGATACTATTTTTGAACATTCCGACGGATATAAGCAGGTTATAAGTGAGTCGACTGCATTTGTTATGAACAAGATGATGCAGACTGTTGTAACATCAAATGACGGTACAGGTCGTGAGGCTAACCTTAACAAGACTGAGGTTGCTGCTAAGACTGGTACAACAACAGACTGGAAGGACCTTAACTTTGTTGGCTGTACACCTGATTATGTCAGCGGTGTATGGATCGGTTTTGACCCGCAGAAAAAGATTCCGACAAATGAGTATCAGAACATTGCGGCTATCTGGAAGAATATCTTTGGTGATATTGCAGAAACAGAAAAGCACCATGTTTTTGAACAGCCTGATACAGTCAAGGAAATGAAGTATTGTACTGCAACAGGTCTTATTGCAGGTGACTATTGCTACAGCACGGGAACAGGATATTATAAACAGACAAATATCCCTGAAGTGTGCAGCGGTAACCACTGGTAAACAATAATATAAACTCCGTCATTTAGCGATGGCGGAGTTTTTTAAAGGTGAAAGATATGGATAAAATCAGACTTTGCTGTCCTTGCCATTTTGGTCTGGAGAGTGTACTGAATTATGAGATAAAGAAAATAGGTGGCGAGAACATCACTGTCACGGACGGCAAAATCAGCTTCGACGGTGACTTCAGAACGCTTGTCAAGGCAAACCTCTGGCTATCAACTGCCGAGCGTGTGCTTATTGAGCTTGGAAGCTTTGAGGCGAGAAGCTTTGAGGAGCTTTATCAGGGCGTTAAGGCTCTGCCACTGGAGGACTACATCGGCAGAAATGATGCTTTTCCTGTTAAGGGCTACTCGCTAAATTCAAAGCTTCATAGTGTTCCCGATTGTCAGAAGATTGTGAAAAAGGCGAGCGTTGACAGGCTTAAGGATAAGTATGGTATCAGCTGGTTTGACGAGGACGGTGCAGTGCATCAGATCCAGTTTGCGATTCGCAAAGATGTGTGTACGATTTATCTTGACACCACAGGGCAGGGTTTACACAAGCGTGGCTACAGGCGTAATTCAAATGATGCACCAATCAAGGAAACGCTGGCTGCTGGTATAATTGACCTGGCGAGAGTGCGTGCTGATACTGTCGTTTGTGATCCAATGTGCGGCTCGGGAACGTTTCTTATCGAGGCAGCTTATAAGGCGTTGAACGTTGCTCCAGGGCTTAGGAGAAACTTCATCGCACAGAAGTGGGATATTATAGATGAGAAGCTCTGGCAGGAGGAGCGTGCAAACGCTATGGACTTAATTGACCGCAAGGGCAAGTTTGCAGGCTTTGGCTTTGACATTGATGACATGGCAGTTGAGCTTACACGTGACAATGCAAAGAAGGCAGGCGTTGGCTCAAAGCTGACTGTCAAGCAGCAGGATATAGCAAAATTCAAGGCTATTGATAACGCAACAACGATATGCAATCCGCCATATGGTGAAAGGCTTTTGCAGATAAGGGAAGCAGAGGAGCTATATAAAAAGCTGGGTGAAAAGCTTTGCCCGTCAAGAGAGAACCCATGCTATATAATCTCACCTCATGAAGAGTTCGAGAAGTTCTTTGGCAAGAAAGCTGACAAAAAGCGTAAGCTTTATAACGGCATGATAAAGTGCAATCTATATATGTATTTCAGATAAGGAGCTAAACCATGCAGAAGCTGAATGAAATAAAAGCAGTAGTCTTTGATATGGACGGAGTAATATTTGATACCGAGAGAATGTATCTTGATGCATGGATTCAAGTTGCTGATAAATATGGTATAGAAAATGTCGAGCAGTCGGCAAAGAGTTGTATAGGCCTTAGCGTGGTCGATTCAGTTGCACTTATGAAGCGTATTTACGGTGAGGACTTTGACGTTGAAAAGTATCATTTAGAGATTGAAGATATAATAAGAAATAGAATGAATGAGCATGGACTGCCGATAAAAGCTGGTGCAGTCGAAACACTCGATTATCTCAAAAGTATAGATTTCACAGTAGGACTTGCGTCATCGACTAAGTATGACCGAGTGCTTAGAAATCTTGAGAGAGCTGGATTTGTGAAGTACTTTTCTGTTATAATGGGAGGAGATATGATTTCCCACAGCAAGCCTGACCCTGAGATATACATAAGAGTGTGCGAAAAGCTTGGGGTAAAACCTGAGAACACTGTGGCTATTGAGGATTCTAAAAACGGCATTATCTCTGCTTTCAAAGGTGGACTTATGCCACTTATGGTGCCTGACCTTAATGAGCCGACAGGTGAACTCATTGAAATGACCTGTGGCAAGTTTGATAATCTAATTGAAGTAAAAGACTTCTTGAAAGAGCATATATAAAAAAGAACCTGCTGACTACTTTTAGCCAGCAGGTTTTGTTTTTGTGTTCTATTTTGCATTCTCACCAAAATATACATCATACCAAACAAGGAAAGTGAACACTGTCCAGATCTTTCTTGAGTAGTCATATTCACCAGAACGATGAACGTCAAGCAGTTCAACAAGCTTGTCAGTGTTAAAGAACTTCTCAGCATTGTCTGATGTGAAAATGCCCTTGACATAGTCGTAGTATTTGTCTTCCTTCAGCCATACACGAATTGGTACAGGGAATCCGAGCTTTTTCTTGTTTGCTGTTTGTGGCGGACAAGCCTTTAGTGCTGCAATTCGCATAGCATACTTTGTGTTTTCCTTTGTGACACGGTGATTTGTAGGAATCTGCTCTGCAAGTGCCATTACCTCTTTGTCAAGGAACGGTACACGAAGCTCAAGTGAATGAGCCATGCTCATCTTGTCTGCCTTCAGGAGAATGTCGCCTGTCATCCAGAGGTGCAAATCAAGGTATTGCATCTGAGTGACCTCGTCATTGTCCTTGCACTTGTCATAGAAAGGCTTTGTGATAACCATTGCATCAGGAGCGTCAGTTTTTATCTTAAGCAGCTCTTTTCTCTCTTTTTCTGAGAATATATAAGCGTTGCCGATAAAGCGTTCCTGCAAATCCTTTGAGCCACGAATAAGGAAGTTTACACCGTGCTTGTGTGGCAGATGCTCTGCCAAAGCACCGACAGCTTTTCTTATCGGCTTTGGAATCTTGTTGTATGAATTCATGTCAGCAGGGTTGTGATAGATGTTGTATCCGCCGAAAATCTCATCTGCACCTTCACCACTCAGCACGACCTTAACCTTTTCTGCTGCGAGCTGGCAGACAAAGAACAGTGCAACAGCAGCAGGGTCAGCAAGCGGTTCGTCCATGTGGTACTGGATTTTTGCAAAGTTGCCCCAGTATTCTTCTGGTGTGATGACCTTTGATGTGTTTTCCTTGTTTATGTATTTCGAGAATTCCTTTGCATAGCCAATCTCGTTGTATCTCTCGTCCTCGCCGAAACCGACGGTGAATGTCTTGTCAACGTCCGCAACAGCTGCTACATAGCTTGAGTCAACGCCACTGGACAGGAAAGAGCCTACTTCAACATCAGCGATTTTGTGTGCTACAACTGAGTTTTTGAATGTATCTGTTATTCTTGATACCCATTCTTCAAGCTCAGGCTCGTTATCTGGCGTAAACTTAACCTCCCAGTATCGCTTTACCTGCATTTCGCCGTCCTTATAGATGAAATAATGAGCAGCAGGAAGCTTGTATACATTCTTAAAGAACGTGTCGGTTGTCGGAGAGTATTGGAATGTTAGATAGTTTTCCAGTGCTGTTTCGTTTAGCTCCTTTTTAAATTCAGGGTGGTCAAGAAAGCTCTTTATCTCAGAGCCCCACATCAGAGTTTCGCCCATTTTTGCATAGTAAACAGGCTTGATACCAAAGAAATCTCTTGCACCAAACACCTGGTCCTTGTTCTTATCGTAAATTACAAAGCCAAACATACCTCTGAGCTTGTTTAGCACATCTGTACCCCATTGTTCATAGCCATGCACTATAACCTCAGTGTCTGTCTGTGTGTAAAAGCTGTGGCCTAAGTCTACAAGCTCTGCACGAAGTTCCTGATAGTTATAAATTTCCCCATTGAAAGTTATAACCACAGATTTATCCTCATTAAATATCGGCTGGCTACCGTTATCAGACAAGTCGATAATCGACAAACGCCTGAATCCCATAGCAACCTTTTCGTCTACATATTTTCCGTCAGAGTCAGGACCTCTGTGTCTGATTCGGTCCATCATCTTTTCAATAACCAACGAAGCGTCATTGATTCTGTTGGTAAAGCCTACAAATCCGCACATATTATACGCCTCACTTTAAATATAAATCAACACTATTATTATACACCATGATGTGACATTATGCAATAGCAGAGTAAAAGGGTAGGAAACATTTCGGATATTTTTATAAAAAAGGACTTGAAAGGCAGGGCAAAATAAGTTATAATGTTAATATAACAATAAATAAGGAAGATTGATATGAAAAAAACAAAAGAAAAGAACAAGCGCAGGTATCGTATTGACCTTGTCGCTCTTGCCGCACTTTTTGTGTTTATAATCACGTTTTGTGCCTATATGATGAACACTTCATTCACTGATGTATTGGGCAAAGAACGCGGAGAATCGGTGATTACGCACGATTATACCTTTGAAGAATCGTCAGTTATCGAGGTCAATTAGCAGACAAATTCTGAGTCACAGTTTTTCTGTGACTCTTTTTTTGACTTGAAACATATATAATATTATATATATAACATAACCAAATTGGAATACTATATGCTGTGATAAAGGATTGAAACTTGACACTATATATTGTGGTTGCCCATATTTTTATAGTCCATAAAAATGTATGATTAATGACATATGATAAAAGAGTGGAAAATTACCCACTTTAAGTGTTTTGCACAAAAAGTGACGTAGATACGCTGATTTTTGCTGTCAAGTAAATTATCTGATACGGTATATTGGATGCATTTGCTGTAAAGATAAAAACTTTACAGACAGCAAATATTAAAGAATTTTTAACTGAATTTTTCCTGTAAAAATCTGTTTTTGTACACGTTGCACAAAAACAGACCCTCGTTTTTGTGAGAAATCCACTTGACTTAACAGCTTTGATACTATATACTTGTCTATAGTCGCTTAACAAACACTACATCTTGTGTTAGGGAGCAAGATGTGATTTAAATAAAAAATGTTATATAATAGATGGAGGACGAGCGAAAATGATTATCAAAATTACTAAAAGAGATGGAAGAAATGTAACATTTAACATTGAAAAGATTGCAAATGCTATATATAAGGCAGCACAGTCGGTCGGCGGTACCGATTATGAAGAGGCGCTGGAGCTTGCAGGAAAGGTTGTAGACTTGCTTTTAAGCTATAATCTCACATCTCCTACAGTTGAAGAGATTCAGGACTGCGTGGAAAAGGTACTTATTGAAGAAGGCCACGCAGCAACTGCTAAGGCATACATATTATATAGAAGCACCCGTACACGTGCAAGAGAGATGAACACACGTCTTATGAAGGTGTATGAGGACCTTACATTCAAGTCTGCTAAGGACAGCGACCTAAAGCGTGAGAACGCAAATATTGACGGCGACACAGCTATGGGTACTATGCTTAAGTATGGTTCTGTTGGTGCTAAGGAATTCTATGAGATGTATGTTCTTGATCCTAAGCACGCTAAGGCTCATGCTGAGGGCGATATCCACATTCACGATATGGATTTCTACACACTTACAACTACCTGCTGTCAGATTGATTTGCAAAAGCTTTATAAAAACGGTTTTTCGACAGGTCATGGCTATCTGAGAACACCTAATGATATTTCAAGCTATGCAGCACTAGCTTGTATTGCTATTCAGTCAAACCAGAACGACCAGCATGGCGGTCAGTCGATTCCAAAGTTTGACTATGACATGGCAGACGGTGTCAAGAAGACATTCAAGCACCGTTACCGTGATAACATTCACAGAGCATTGGCACTGCTTGGTAATGTAACTGATTCTTTGGATATTGCTAAGAAGATGGCAGAGAATATCGAAAAGGAAACAGGACTTGTTCCTACTCTGGCTAACGATAACGGCTATCAGGAAGCTGAAGCTGAGATGCTTTCTGCGTTTGTAACACCTGAAAAAGTTAAGAAAATTCAGGACTTTGCTTATAAGACAGCGGTTAAGGAAACTGACCGTGCTACATATCAGGCTATGGAGGCACTTGTTCACAACCTTAACACTATGAACTCCCGTGCTGGTGCTCAGACACCATTCAGCTCAATCAACTATGGTACAGACACATCTATTGAGGGAAGAATGGTAATAAAGAACATTCTTCTTGCTGAAGAGGCTGGTCTTGGAAACGGTGAAACACCAATATTCCCGATACATATTTTTAAGGTTAAGGAAGGTGTAAACTACAATCCTGAGGATCCTAACTACGATTTGTTCAAGCTTGCCTGCCGTGTATCTGCAAAGAGATTGTTCCCTAACTTCTCATTTATCGATGCACCATTTAACCTTCCTTATTATAAAGAGGGTAATCCTGATACAGAAATTGCATATATGGGTTGCCGTACTCGTGTTATTGGTAATAACCACGATAAAACAAGAGAGATTGTTACAGGCAGAGGAAACCTCTCATTTACATCTATCAATCTCCCACGTCTTGGTCTTAAGGCTGAGGGCAATATAGGCACATTCTTTGACAGCCTGGACGAGATTATGGATTTGTGTATTGACCAGCTCATGCACCGTTTCAGAATTCAAAGCTCAAAGAAAGTCAAGAACTATCCGTTCCTTATGGGACAGGGTGTCTGGATTGATTCCGAGAAGCTTGATTATGATGATGAGGTCGGAGAGGTACTCAAGCATGGTACATTGTCTGTTGGCTTTATCGGTCTTGCAGAATGTCTTAAGGCACTTACAGGCAAGCATCACGGCGAATCTGAAGAGGCAAGAAAGCTTGGTCTTGAGATTATTGAACGCATGAGAAAGAGAATGGACGAGGAGTCTGCTAAGACTGGACTTAACTTCTCACTGCTTGCAACACCAGCAGAAGGACTCTCGGGCAGATTTGTCCGCATGGACGCACAGCGTTACGGCAAGATTGAGGGTATTACTGACAGAGATTACTATACAAACTCTTTCCATGTACCTGTTTATTTCAACATCAATGCGTTTGACAAGATTAAGATTGAAGCACCATACCACAATCTTACAAATGCAGGACACATTAGCTACATTGAGCTTGACGGAGATCCACTCCAGAATCTGTCTGCATTTGAAAAGGTTATTCGCTGCATGAAGGAATCGGGCATTGGATATGGTTCTGTAAACCACCCGGTTGACCGTGACCCAGTTTGCGGATATACTGGCATTATCGGCGACACTTGTCCAAAGTGCGGAAGAAGTGAAGCAGAGCATGCAAAAGTCAAAACAGAAAGAATCGAAAGAATCAAATGCTGTTGTGACTAAAGATATAAAAGCCGTGTTTTTGTAAATGCGGCTTTTTATTGTCAGAAGGTGATAAAAATGAAAATTAAAATAGCAGGGCTTATTTCCGAGTCGATTGTTGACGGTCCTGGAATCAGGTTTACGATTTTTACGCAGGGCTGTCCTCATCATTGCGAGGGCTGTCATAATCCTGCAACGCATGATTTCAATGGCGGTCGCTGGGACGACACGGACAGGATTTTTGAGATGATAAAAAAGGACCCGATACTTGACGGCGTTACATTCAGCGGTGGTGACCCGTTTTGTCAGGCAAAACCACTGGCTGATCTGGCTGACAAGATACACGGTCACAAGGAATTCAAAATGAATGTTATGGCGTATACAGGCTATACTTTTGAGTATCTTGTTTCTCATGCCAATGATGAAAACGGCTATATGGAGCTTTTAAAAAGGCTTGATTATCTTGTTGACGGGCCGTTTGTGCTGGCAAAGAGAAGTCTTGAGCTTAAATTTATGGGCAGCTCAAACCAAAGGTATATTGATGTGCAGGAGTCGCTTAAACGTGGTGAGGTTGTTGCTTTTTCACAAGAGCAACTCGCTGTGCTGTAAATATAAGACGTTGTCGTGCTGGCAACGTCTTTTTTGCATTCTATGGCTTGCTAAAAGCTGAATTATATGTTATAATTACTCTCAAGAATGTAGTTTAAGGAGCGTAACTGATGGAGTTATTGAAAAACAGGCAGAAAATAAATGAGATAGATGATGAGATACTAAAGCTTTTTGAGCAGAGAATGCAGGCAAGCTATGATATTGCTGAGTATAAAATCAAAAACAATATGCCTATTGTGCAGTCGGGCCGTGAAAAAGAGATACTTAAAAAAGTAAGACAAAGCGTACCTGAGGACTTGGGTAATGCTGCTGAGGCACTTTTCACGACACTTATGGATATTTCAAAATGCAAGCAGTATCAGAAGTTTTATGCTGACGGCAGTCCTATCACGTTTGATTCTTTAGACCTTACAGGTAACTCTGTTGTGGCAGTGCCTGGAACGGTTGGTTCATATTCGCATATTGCAAGCAAGCAGTTTGTCAAAAACGGCAAAACTGTTTTCTATGAGTCGTTTCATGAGGTTTTTGACGCTGTTGTCAGAGGTGAGGCGGACTTTGGCGTTTTGCCTTTTGCAAATAGTACGACAGGCTCGGTTGTACAGACTTATGAGCTTATGAGAAATCATGACTTTAAGATTTGTGCACAGACAAAGGTTAAGGTTGACCATTGTCTTGCTGTAAAAAAAGGCGTAAAACTTGAGGATATAAAGTCTATATATTCTCACGAGCAGGGAATTATGCAGTGTTCGGAGTTTATTAAAAAGCACGGATTTAAAACGCATACATACTCAAACACGGCACTTGCAGCAAGCTTTATTAAAAGCTCGGACAAGCCTTTGGGTGCAATCTGTTCGGCTTACTGTGCTGATGATATGGGACTTGAAATTTTAGAGCGTGGAATTGCAAACGCACAGGAAAACTACACTAAATTTATGCTTATCTCAAAGAAAACGCTTTGTCCTGATAATGCAAATATCATATCGGTTTCGCTTTCTTTGCCACACACGGCATCATCACTTTACAGACTGCTGACAAAGTTTTCTGTTGCAGGTCTTAACCTTTGCATGATTGAGAG
>JAFTAX010000010.1 GCA_017458445.1 Ruminococcus sp.
AGCACGATTGTTACGCTGTCGCCTGTTAGGTCATATGCTTCCTCAGTTGCTGGGTCCTTGATATCGAACCAATCCCAGTTTGCATCGTTACCTGAAAGCTGGATCTGTGGAGCATCACCAATTGCTGTAGCTTCAATGATTACCTTTCCGCCTGCCTTAGCCTGTGGAATGTTTGCTACGCCAAGTGATACGTCCTGTGTCCATGCTGTGATTGATTCACTTCCTGTCCAGATTACTTCACTTGTTGGAATAGCGTCCTTTGGATAATATGTGAACTTAGTTATATTAACGTTTGTTCCGTTGAACTTCATGCAGGAACCAGACTGGAGAAGTGCTACCTGGTCTGCGTTAAGTATTATTCTTGCCTTATCGCCAACGATATCATAAGCAAGATTTCCTGCTGCGTCTTCAAGGTTTTCCCACTCTTGATCAACGATTACACCAATCTGTACCTGTGCAGTCTTTGTTGAATCAAATGCAGATCCTTCAATTTCAAACATTCCGCCTACTTCTACATCAGGGATTTCCATTTCTGGCTCTGAAGGTGCACTCCACTTGTTAATGTCAAGGTCACCTGTCCAGATTACAGTAACATCGCCAGATACTTCTGAACTGCTAGCCTTTGAGCTTGATGATGATGAAGAACTTGGCGGATAGTATGTCATCTTTGTAACTGTAACGCTTGTTTCACAGTTAATGTGAATTTCTGATGTGTTCTTCAACAGATTTGCATTATAAGAATCAAGCTTGATTTCTACTCTTCCATTTGTGATTTCAAACTGGCCATATTCATTATCAGCGGATTCAAGAATTTCCCACTCGTCACCGTTCTGAATTGTACCGATCTGAAGATCTCCACCTGTTGCTTCAATTCTTAAAGTACCGCCTTTAGCAGCGTTAGTTGGCAGTATTATATCTCCTGTAAGCTTTACGGATGACCAATTATTAGCAGTTGCAGTTCCCTGCCATACAACATAGCTGCCTGTTTCCGGTGGTTCAATGACATTTGTTGTCTCAGGTGCTGTATAAGTAATCTTATTAACAGTTACACTATTACTGTTAATATACAACGCTGTTGCATTCTTTAAAAGATCTGCATTTGCAGCTGAAAGGACAAAACTTACTGAACCATTATTAAGATTGAATATGTCATAATCTCTTCCTGATGCAATATGTACATACTCATTGTCAGGTCCTACTACACAAAACTGGACTTCAGAACCTGAACCTTCAATAGTAACTGTGCCTCCTGCTACTGCATTAGTTGGCAGTATTATATCTCCTGTAAGCTTTACAGAAGACCAGCCATTAGCTGTTGCATTTCCCTGCCAAATCACGTAACTGTCTGTATCAGGAACAGGTTTGATGTTCACTGGTACCGGAGGCTTATAGGTAAGCTTTGTAACAGTTACTCCGTTGCCGTTAATACGCAAAGAAACTGCATTATTAAGAAGCTCTGCATTGTTTGTTGAAAGAACAAATGTTACCTTTCCTCCACTGAGACTGAATATATCGTAATCTCTTCCAGAGCTCAGCTGCACGTATTCATCACCTGGCAGAATTGCAGCAATTTGTACTTCTGAACCTGATGAAGCTTCAACGGTAATCGAGCCTCCAGATTCAACGTTGAGCGGGAAATCTATATCTCCTGTAAGTTCCTCAGAAGACCAGCCATTAGCTGTTACATTTCCCTGCCAGATCACCTGTTCATCAGCCGCTGAGGCTAACAGACTCCGGACTGATAGCAACTCAACTGTTGGCAAAACTGAAATCAGCAATGCAAATGATGAAAGGATACTGACAATTCTCTTCTTAATGTTTTTCATCATAAATTCCTCCTATAATTAATTATTTCAAAAGCTTTAAATAAGCTTTTGTGTGCGAACATTTTGGGTGTGTTATTGAAAGATTAGTTTGGTTATGTTGTTCAAAATTGATTAACTTAATAACACATTTTTTAACAACATGATAATTTTTTCTCATTATACCATATTAGGACTTGAAATTAATAGAAAAATGTTATATACTAATAGAAAGATGTTTGGACTCAGAATTGTTTTATTTTTTTCTTTGTTTTACAAATATCAACGAAAACGTTTTAAGTGATTTTGCATTTATATTATAAGCACTTCTATAAAGATAAACACAGAGTTAATAATTCAAGTTTTTGTGTATTTTTTCACAAAACAGCTACATAATTCCTTTTATAACGCTCTGCCTTGTTTTTGTGTATTGCTTAGCAACATCAGGATTTCAAATATAACACTGTTATATTTCTATATAACTTTTTTGTATTTAAAATTTGTACTTAAAAATAGTTGAATTCAAATCTATGTTTTAGAATAATTGTATAATTATAGAAAGATATTTGGGATGTGATAATAATGATTATGTATGAATTTGACCGAAGCAACAAAAGCGATTATCTTTATCATCAATCTAACAGAAATTTAGAGTTTATCAAGCACACTCACAAAAGCTATGAAATAGCATTTTGTTTAGATGGTGAGCTTAACTGCGAAGTTGACAACAAAAAGTACACATTGAAAAAATATCAGGGCTTGCTAATCCTCCCTGGACACATTCATTCTTACAGCACTCCTGAATTCAGCCGAAGCTATCTTTGTGTATTCTCAACAGACTGGATTAATTCATTTTATAAAGCTACAAAAGATATAAACCTTTCTAATATTTTATTTGATTTTGAAGATGAAAATGATATTAACCTTATTAAAAACGACAACACAAATTATTTTGTAAAAAAAGGAATCTTCTATAAGATTTGCGGGAAAATAATGACGCAAAGTGAAACTCTGCCTAACGATTCGTCATATTTCCTGCTCACCAATTCATTGTCACTCTACATTGAAAACAACTTTACAAAAGACATCAAGCTTAAAAACATCGCTAAAGAGTTTGGTTATGATTACAGCTATCTCTCAACATTCTTCAATCAGAACTTTGGCATGGATTTTTCAAACTACATAAACAAATGCAGAATCCAGTACGCTACTTCACTGATTAAAAACACAACAGACAGCATTACTGAAATTGCATTTAAATCCGGCTTCTCTACAATCAGAAACTTTAACAGAGTTTTCAAGGAAGAAACAAATCTTTCTCCAAGAGAATACAGAAGTAAATATGCAAATCAGCCGATTAATTCAATAGGCAGATTCAGTGTTAGTGAAAACAAATAATTTAAGCAAAAAAACTCCTCGTTTTAAACGAGGAGTTTTTTATATTGTGATTATTAATTGTCAGATAGCAAATCGTTCATCGCATAAAGTCCTGCCGGCTTATCTTTAAGGAAAACTGCAGCGTTTACTGAGCCTACCGCAAAAACTGATTTTGAATGTGCTTCATGCTTTAGAGATACTACCTCATCTCTGCCAGCAAAGATTATTTCATGCTCGCCTACAATTGTGCCACCTCTTATTGAGTGCATACCAATTTCCGTCTTTGTTCTCTTTGCACGAACTGAGTGTCTGTCATATACATAATTGCACTTTGTTTCAAGCTCATCATTAATCGCATCAGCAAGCATTATTGCAGTACCGCTTGGAGCATCAATCTTCTGGTTGTGGTGCTTCTCAAGGATTTCAATATCATACTGCCCTTCAAGGAGCTTTGCTGCTCTTTTTGCAAGGTCAGCAAGCAGATTTATACCAAGTGACATATTGAATGTAAAGAACACTGGAATACTCTCGGCTGCCTTATGTATTTTTTCGATCTGCTCTTCAGAGTAGCCAGTTGTTGCAATTACTGCAGCAACGCCGTTTGTCATGCAGTAGTCAAGCAGGTCATCAAGTAATGACGGATGTGAAAAGTCGATAATAACATCAGGCTTTTCAGTCAGCTTTGATAACTTATCAACTACTGGAAAATCTGCATAGCTCTCGGCTACTTTATCCACACCTGCGATAACCTTGCAGTCATCACGGTTTGAGATTATGTCATATATAACTCTGCCCATTTTTCCACAGGCACCGCATATAGCAATATTAGTCATATTTATTATTCCTTTCATAATTTATAGTAAAAACGGGCGAAATATCCTTCGCCCGTATTATTTTACTTTACAAGTCCAACAGCTTTCATTTCATTAGTAAGCTTTGTAACATTAGCTTCA
>JAFTAX010000123.1 GCA_017458445.1 Ruminococcus sp.
AGGTTGACGATCCTGAACTTCTCGAACTCGTAGAGATGGAAATTCGTGAAACACTTGACAAGTATGAATTCCCTGGCGATGAAACACCAATCATCAAGGGCTCAGCTCTTGCAGCTCTTAACGCTCCAGACGATCTTTCAGATCCAGCATACGCTCCAATCATTGAATTGATGGATGCTGTTGATGAATATATCCCAACACCAGACAGAAAGGCAGATCTTCCTTTCCTTATGCCTGTTGAGGACGTATTTACAATCACAGGTCGTGATACAGTTGCTACAGGTAGAGTTGAAAGAGGTCAGCTCAACACTGGTGATGAAGTTGAAATCATTGGTCTTACAGAAGAAAGAGCTAAGACAGTTGTAACAGGTATCGAAATGTTCAGAAAGATTCTTGATTACGCTGAGGCTGGAGATAACATTGGTGCTCTCCTTCGTGGTATCCAGAGAACAGACATCGAAAGAGGTCAGGTTCTTTGTAAGCCGGGCTCAATCCATCCTTTGACAAAGTTCACAGGACAGGTTTACGTTCTTAAGAAAGAAGAAGGCGGACGTCATACTCCATTCTTCAACAACTACAGACCACAGTTCTATTTCAGAACAACTGACGTTACAGGTGTAATCACACTTCCTGCTGATAAGGAAATGTGCATGCCTGGTGATAACGTAACAATGGACGTTGAACTTATCACTCCAATCGCTATCGAAGAAGGTCTTCGTTTCGCTATTCGTGAGGGTGGTAGAACAGTTGGTTCAGGTGTTGTAACTGCTGTTAAGGACTAATTCTTTATAGTAAATATTTAAGCTGTCACTTTTATAGTGGCAGCTTTTTATTTTGTAAAAATATTGACATATCGCAAAACATAAGTTAGAATATTAATAGAGGCAATATAACATTCAAGACTTAAAAGGTGTTATTATGAATAAAAAGATTTATACTGGATTGTTTACATTAATTATTACACTTCTTTGCTTAGCTTTGCCGAATACTGACAGTATTAATGCTAATGCTTTAGTTGATGCAACGTCAGGCTTCAGCTATGAAATTGTAAATAATAACATTATGATAACAGGCTATACTGGTAATGATGCTGATATTAAGATACCTGCTAAGATTGCAAACAAGCAGGTTGCAAGTATTGATGACGGTGCATTTTCTGATAATCAATCAATTATGTCTGTATCAATACCAAAGACTGTAAACTCAATTGGCGATTTGGCAATGGGTTATTATTATAATCCTGAAGATGATATTTACGTTAAAAACGATAATTTCAAAATAAAATGCTATACTGCAAGTATTGCAGTGCAGTATGCTTTAAACAACGGCTTTAACTACGAAATCGTTGATACAAAACCTGCAGTAGTAAGAGGTTTCAGAGCGGTTTCGTCTACAGTAAACTCAATTAGTCTTGCATGGAATCAGGTTGCTACTACTGAGGGCTATATCATCTATAGCTATAATGTTAGCAGTGGCAAATGGGTGAGAATAGCTAAAACCATCACGCCATTAAATACATACAATCTCACAAATCTAAATTCAGGCACAACATTTAAGTTTGCTATAAAAGCATACAGAACTGTTGACGGTACAGAGATTGCAAGCAATGCATATCCAGTTATTATAGCTGCTACTAAGCCTGCTGATGTAACAGGTTTTAAAGTTGCTGCCGAATCAGTCAATGCAATCAAGCTTTCATGGAACAGGGTATCAGGCGCTAAGGGGTATATTGTTTATCAAGTAAAAAATGGCAAATGGGCAAGAATTGCAAAAACAAACACAAACGTAACATCTTATGTCGTTAAAAAACTTACAAGGGGTTATTGCTATCGTTTTGCGATTAAAGCATACAAGACTGTTACTAACCATGAATTAACAAGCACGAATTATCCTACAGTTTACGGTTATACGAAGATTCCTACAATAACAGGATTTAAGGTAGCTGGTGTATCAGACAGTGCAGTGAAGCTAACCTGGAACAAGCTTAATGATTCTCACGGATATATTGTGTATCAGATGAAAAACAATAAGTGGGTTAGAGTTGCTAAAACAGCGACTAATTCCAATGTTTACTTTATTAAGAATCTTGCAAGCGAAACGCAGTATAAATTTGCAGTGAAAGCCTATAGATCAATATGTGGAAAAGAGATTGTTAGTATAAATTTCCCGACAACTACTGCAAAAACAAAGAAAGAAACAGTAAAAATCAAAGTTATAAATGGTATTACATATGTTAATGGAGTACTGATTGCAAACAAAACATACAAGCTTCCGTCAACATATAATCCAGGTGGACTTACCCGTGAAACAAAGGCTGCATTCCAAAAAATGCAACAAGGTGCTGCTAAAGATAATGTAAGTCTTTGGATAACATCAGGCTACAGGTCATACAGTTATCAGGCTTTGCTTTACAATTCTTATGTGTCATCAAATGGACAAGCTGCTGCTGACCGATTTGCAGCCCGTCCTGGATATAGCGAACATCAGACAGGACTTGCAATTGATGTAAACTATGCGTCAAGCTGGTTTAATAATACAACCTGTGCAAAATGGATTGAGAATCACTGTGCTGAATACGGGTTCATTTTGCGTTATCCAAGGGGCAAAGAAAGCAAAACAGGCTATATGTATGAATCTTGGCATGTAAGATATGTTGGTGTGGATTTAGCTAAAAAGGTAATGGCAAGCGGTCTTTGCTTAGAGGAATACTTTGGGATAACATCTAAATACAAGTAATTAAGGATAATGCCTTGCTTTCTGCGAGGCATTATTACTGTAATCGGAGGGCAAAATGTGTCAGCATAATGATGAATACTACATGAAAAAGGCACTTGAACTGGCAAGGAAGGCATACGATATCGGTGAAGTACCAATTGGTGCAGTTGTTGTGAAAAAATCAACTGGCGAGATTGTCGGTGAAGGTTATAACAGGCGTGAATGTGATAGAAATCCACTCGCTCATGCGGAGATGATTGCTATAAAGCAGGCAAGCGAAAAGCTTGGTGGCTGGCGTTTGATTGATTGTGAATTGTTTGTTACCTTAGAACCGTGTCCTATGTGTGCTGGTGCTATAATAAATTCACGAATTGAACGAGTTATTTACGGTGCTGATGATAAAAAATCAGGCTCATGTGGCTCGGTAACAAATCTGTTTGAGCTTCCATATAATCACAAGCCTGAGCTTTTAGGCGGTGTATTAAAAGCGGAGTGCAGTAGTATACTCTCGGATTTCTTTAATAGTCTTAGAAATAAAGGCTGATTTCACTGTTATTTGTTGACAAAAACTTACTTTTGGGGTATAATTAATTTGTATATAATTTTGATTATGTAAAGGAGAGATTTCTATGAAAATGACGGCTGCTCAGGCTATAGTAGAATGTTTGAAAGCAGAGAATATTAAAGTCGTCTATGGCTATCCAGGTGCCGCAATCTGTCCTTTATATGATGCATTGTTAGACGCAAAAGACGATATAAAGCACGTTTTGGTAAGACATGAAGCAAACGGCGGTCACGCTGCAAACGGCTATGCCCGAATTTCAGGCAAACCTGCAGTGTGTATTGCAACATCAGGTCCTGGTGCTGTCAACTTAGTGACAGCTATTGCTACAGCACACGCAGACTCTATTCCAATTGTGTGTATTACAGGCCAGGTAAACACCGACCAGATTGGTAGCGACGCTTTCCAGGAAGCCGATATTACTGGTGCGGCAGAGCCATTTGTTAAACATAGCTATCTTCTTAGCAATCCTGACGACTTGCCAAGAGTGTTTAAAGAAGCATTTTATATTGCAGGCTCAGGCAGACCTGGTCCTGTACTTATTGACATACCGATGGATGTTCAAAAGGCTGTTATTGACTTTAAATATCCAAAATCTGTTAGCATCAGAAGCTATAAACCGACATTAAAGGGCAATTTCAATCAGATTAAGAGGTTTGTTTCATCACTTGAAAAAGCTAAAAAGCCTTTGATTTGTATTGGCGGCGGTGTATTCGCATCAAATGCTCAAAAGGAGATTTGTGAGCTTGCTAAAATTATGCAAATCCCTGTAATTACAACAATGATGGGGTTGTCGGTATTCTCTGATGATAATCCGTTATTCTTTGGCATGCTTGGAATGCATGGCGTACCTGTAGCAAACAAGGCGGTGAACGATTGTGATGTGCTGTTTCTTGTAGGTGCAAGAGTAGGGGACAGAGCTGTCAGAGCTCCGCTATCTATTGAAAAGACTACAAAGATTTTACATATTGACATTGACCCGGCTGAAATTGGCAAAAATATTGGTGTAGATTATCCGCTTGTTGGTGATGCAAAACTTGTATTGCAGGATATGATTAAGCTTGCAAAGCCTATGGAGCATAATGATTGGATTGAATACCTAAATAGTCTAAACAAGCCTGATGAGTTTGTAAAGATGCCAAAGGGTACAGTTAATCCTCGTGAGTTTATGTTTAAGCTTTCAAAATCAATGCCTGCTGATACTATTGTTGCTGCAGACGTTGGACAAAACCAGATCTGGACTGCAACAGGCTACAAGTTCAAAGACGGCGGACGTTTTATAACATCAGGCGGTATGGGTACAATGGGATACTCTGTCCCTGCTGCTATTGGTGCAAAAATGGCTGCACCTGACCGTCCTGTAATGGTAATCTGTGGTGACGGTTCGTTTCAGATGAATTTCATGGAGCTTGCAACCGCAATCCAGCATAACGTACCAATCAAGATTATAGTTATGACTAACAACCGTCTTGGCATGGTAAGAGAGCTTCAGACTAACGGCTATGATGACAGACAAATAGCTGTAGCATTAGACGGCTCACCAGATTTCATTAAGCTTGCTGATGCTTATGGCATTAAATCATGCTGCGTTACAGATGATAAGTCAATGGATAAAGCTATAGAATTCATAAAGAATACAGATGAGCTTTGCTTAGTTGAAGTTGTTGTTGATGAAATGGCAAAGACACTGTAATATAATTAATGTTACATAGACAAAATGTTTATATAATATTAACAATATCGTGATATAATAATATATTAGAGAATTTTGATTTGGAGGAAGAAATGAAACATACAATTTCCGTTTTGGTTGAAAACCATAGTGGTGTTCTTTCAAGAATTTCAGGACTTTTTTCCAGAAGAGGATTTAACATTGAAAGTCTTGCAGTCGGACCAACTCAGGACCCTACTATTTCAAGAATTACAATAATCGCTGATGGAAATGAATACACTGTTGAGCAGATTGAAAAACAGCTTAACAAGCTTATTCAAGTTATAAAAGTCAAAACACTCACTAAAGATGAATGTCTTGCAAGAGAATTGCTTATCGCAAAACTGTCAGTTCCTGCTGACAAGAGAAGCGAAGTTATGACAATAGCAGAAATTACTGGTGCAAAGGTTATGGATTTGTCATTGACAACAATGACCCTTGAGCTTTGTGATACTTATGCAAATCTTAAGAGATTTGAAGAAATTATCGCACCATATAATGTGATTGAGCTTGTCAGAACAGGCACTATTGCAATATCCAAAGGTGCAGACACTATTACAGCTAAATAATTGATTATATAGCCTTTTGGCTACATATAAATAAGATTTATTGGAGGAATTAAAAATGGCAAAAATTTATTATCAGCAAGATTGTGACTTGAACGTACTCAAGGGCAAAACTGTTGCTATTATCGGTTATGGTTCACAGGGCCACGCTCATGCACTTAACCTTAAGGAAAGCGGTGTAGATGTTGTTGTAGGTCTTTATGAAGGTTCTAAGAGCAAGGCTAAGGCCGAATCACAGGGATTTAAGGTTGTATCAGTTGCTGAAGCTACAAAGATGGCTGACGTTATCATGATTCTTATTCCTGATGAGAAGCAGGCAGCACTTTATAAGAGCGAAATCGCTCCTAACCTTTCAGAAGGCAAGACACTTGCATTTGCACACGGTTTCAACATTCACTTTGGTTGTATCGTTCCACCTGCTGACTGCAACGTTATCATGATTGCACCTAAGGGACCTGGACACACTGTAAGAAGTGAATATCAGGCTGGTAAGGGTGTTCCTTGTCTTATCGCTGTTGAACAGGACGCTACAGGTAATGCTACAGAAATCGGTCTTGCTTATGCACTTGGTATTGGTGGAGCAAGAGCTGGTGTTCTTGAGACTACATTCAG
>JAFTAX010000124.1 GCA_017458445.1 Ruminococcus sp.
TATGTAAATAAGACTACAGCTAAAGCAATCGGTCTTACTATTCCTGATGAAATCCTTAACAGCGACAAAACAATCGTTATGGAATAATACAGTTGCAAAAATTGTATAAATAGTGTATAATAGTGAAGTAAGTGTAAGCTTGCTTCACTATTTTTGTTGTAAAAACTCTTTTTAGGAGGATTTGATATATATGAAGCTAAACAGGAAAACTGTAATATCCCTGCTTTTAAAAGCGTTAATATTGGTGTTTCTGATAGTGATTATCAATACAAGACTAAGCGAAACTGTTGTTGAAGGCACATTTGAAAAAGGCCTAGTGTTTGCTTTACTTGCACTTGGTATTTTCATTTCATTCAGAATACTTGATATTCCTGATTTGTCAGTCGACGGAACGTTTACGCTTGGTGTAGCGGTGTCGGTAATGAATGCTTTCAATGGTAATCCAATTCAGGGCATACTTCTTGCAATTCTTGCAGGTGGCTTGGCAGGCTGTGTGACAGGTGTGCTTATAACAAAGTTTAATGTCCAGCCAATCCTCGCAGGAATAATCACCATGACAGCGCTATATTCGATAAATCTAAAAATCATGGACAGACCAAATATTTCGCTTTACAGAAAAGATACACTCTTTACAATAATGGAAAAATACTTTGGTGCCCATTATAAGCTGATAACCTGTGGAATTGTAGTGCTGATTGCAGGTGCGCTTATGTTTACATTCTTAAAAACGCAAGCTGGTATGTCGCTTCGAGCTACGGGCGATAATGAGTATATGGTAAGAGCTTCATCAATCAATTCCGACAGAATGAAGATAATTGGCTTTGCAATTGCTAACGCACTCGTTTCGTTCAGCGGTGCTATGTATGCACAGTATTCATCAGCAGGAGATACAAACAGCGGTACTGGTATGCTGGTTGTCGGACTTGCGTCAATAATCATCGGCGAAATATTCTTTACACGCCATACAATACTAAACGGTATTCTCGCCGCAGTGTTCGGTGCTATTGCATATAGATTTATACTTGCATTTGCAATGAATCTCGGCATGGATAGTAATTATACAAAGCTGTTCTCAGCAATCATCGTTGTAATAGCAATATCCATTCCTGCTATAAAGAATTATTTCACGACATTTTATAAAAGAGTGTTTAAAAAGGGCAATGGAGGTGCTGTAGATGCTTAAGCTTGAGAATGTATCAATCACCTTTAACGCCAACACAGTAAATGAGCGTAAGGCACTGCGTAATATAAACCTTGATGTCAAAGATGGTGACTTCATAACGGTTATAGGCTCAAACGGTGCAGGAAAGTCAACTCTTATGAATGCAATTAGTGGTGCTTATCCGATTGATGAGGGAAGTATATACCTTGACGGCAAGAATATTACAAGCCTTAAAGAGCATAAAAGAGCAACAAGAATCGGAAGACTTTTCCAGGACCCGTTAAGAGGTACAGCACCTAATATGACGATTGAAGAAAACTTGGGTCTTGCTTATAGTCGTGGTAAAAGACGAAGTCTTATGCCAGGTATCAGAAAAAAGGATATAGGCTTTTTCAGGGAAAAACTGTCAGAGCTTGACTTGGGGCTTGAGGACAGAATGAAAACTCCTGTAGGGCTTTTGTCAGGCGGTCAGCGTCAGGCATTAACGCTTCTTATGGCAACAATCGTTACGCCAAAGCTGTTGCTCCTTGATGAGCATACAGCAGCGCTTGACCCGAAAACAGCAGAAAAGGTTATGGAGCTGACCGAGCGGATAGTTAAAAAGGATAATATCACAACTATTATGATAACCCATAATATTAATAACGCTTTGAAATATGGTAATAAAACGCTTGTTATGAGCCAAGGTAAGATTATCCTAGAAATTGAAGGCGAAGAACGTAAAAACATGACAGTAGAAAAGCTAATGAAGCTTTATTCCGACAATGCAGATGACTCAATGTCAGATAAGATGCTTCTTTAATTGAGTTTAATTATAGGAGAGATTATGAGTATTATAAAGAAGACAATATTTTTTATTTTCGCAATAGTTATGATTACAGCCTTGTCGGCGATTGTGTCATCGGCTGATAATTCGGTTGATAATAACAGTATTGCTGATATCTTTGAAGGTATTGAGCCAGACCGTGAAAACGATCCGCTATATCTAAAATATAGCCTGAATCCAACTATTATGGCACCTGTATCAGGTTCTGCTAGTCTTACACATAACAGTGCACTTGCAGGCTTTGATAAGGTTTATGGTGTTGACGTTTCATATTTTCAGGACACAATCAACTGGAAAAAGGTAAAGGCAGCAGGCATTGATTTTGCTATAATCCGTCTTGGATACAGAGGATATGGCAATGGTGCTCTGGTGCTGGATACAAAGTTTCATGAAAATATGAAAAATGCCAAAGCCGCAGGAGTAAAGATTGGTATTTATTTCTTCACGCAAGCAATAACAATCGCTGAAGCAAAGCAAGAAGCAAACTACTGCCTGAGCAATATTAAAGGATATGCACTTGACATGCCGATATATATTGACATGGAAGAAATCAGCTATGACATCGGACGTTTTGACAGTGCACATCTGTCATACTCTGCAAAAACAAACATATGTAAGGCATTTTGTGACACAATAAAGAACGCTGGATACAGATCAGGTGTTTATGCAAGCTATAACTATTTTACATATTTGATAAACGGTCCACAGCTTGGCAAGAGCTATGAAATCTGGCTTGCACATTATAACACATATACTGATTATGTCGGCGAGTATCAGATTTGGCAGTATACAGGCTCTGGCAGAGTCGATGGTGTAAACAGAACCGTTGACATGAATGTTCTTTATATGAAAAAGGGACCTGAAAAGGTAACAAACCTTAAGGCAAGTGGAAACGGTACGAATGTCACGCTTAGTTGGAACAGCAGCTTTTGTGCTCATGGATATGCAGTCTATGCTAAGAATATCGAAACAGGTGCAATAAAAGAGGTTGCAAAGACAACGGCTACATCAAAAACACTCAAGATTCCATTCGACAAATCAAGATTCTTTATTAAGGCATATTACAATGTCGGCACAAAATATGCGTATTCTGCATATTCAACAGGTGTGTCAGCGTATAAAGGAGCATTACCTGAAGTTACAAATGTTAGTGTTGCATCAGCAAATCATCAAGTTATAAATCTCTCATGGGATAAGCAGACTTATTGTGACGGATATATCGTCTATATGTATAACACTGCAACAAATAAGTATGACAGATTGGCAAAAACAACTTCAAATGTTGCAAGCTATAGAGTAACAGGACTTACAGCAAACACAGCTTACAGATTTGCTGTAAGAGCATATAAAACAGTAAGCGGAAAGGAAGTTGCAAGCGGTAACTTTGTACCGCTGGATACATCAACCACGCCACCACCTGTAACAAATCTTAAGGAAGTTTCAACAACACAGGACTCAGTTACTCTTTCCTGGGACAAGCAGCAAAATGTCACTGGTTATATAGTTTACAGGTATTATTCAGCACTGCAAAAATGGGTGAGATTTGATAAGTTAAAAACTAATTCAAACAGATACACTTTTAAAAATCTTCAGCCAGGTGTAAACTATAAGTTTGCAGTAAGAGCTTACGTCACATATGATGGCACGGAATATGCAAGCGGAAGCTATCCTACAGTACTTGCCTATACACGTCCAGAGGCAGTTAGCGGAATAACATCAGTTTCTTCTACTGATGAAATCAAGCTTTCATGGACTAAGCAAAAGGACATGATTGGGTATATTGTATTCCAGTATACAGCTGGAAAGTGGACAGTGATTAAACGAACAACAAGCAACACATTTACAGTTACTGGTCTGTCACAGGCAAATACATATTGGTTTACAGTAAAGAGCTTTAGACAAATTAACGGTAAAGAAACTACAAGTGAGAAGTTTAATGTCTATAAGACATCTACTAATCCTGAAACAGTTGCTTTTAAAGTAACCCCAGGCAGCAAGAAAGCTACGCTTAAGTGGAACAAGCTTAACGGTGCAACAGGGTATATAGCGTACTTTAAAACAACTGCTAATGCAGCTTGGAAACGAATTGCTGTAACTCATGATACATCAGTAGTTAAAACTGGACTTGCAACTGGAAAGAGCTATTACTTTACTGTAAAAGCCTACAGAAACTATAACGGTAAAATCTATAACGGTAAGTTTGTTGCAAAAACTGCAAAAATCAAATAATACAAAAAGAGATACTCAGATTTATGAGTATCTCTTTTATATTAGATTTTCAATTATTGGTATCACATCAGATAGCGTTTTACATTCAGCATATAGAAGCTTTGCGGTGTCTTTGTCAGGTAAAGATAAATCAGGCACCATAACAGGCATACAACCAGCGTTATATGCTGAAAGAATACCATTTGGCGAGTCTTCTAAGGCTATGCATTCCTCAGGCTTTAGCTCAAGCTGGCTTGAAGCTTTTAGGTAAATATCAGGAGCAGGCTTACCGTTTTCAATCATATCACCGCATATTATCTCATCAAAGTATTCAAACACGCCTATTGATTCAAGATACATCTTGGTGCGGTTATAATCTGTAGCGGTAGCAACTGCTATCTTGATATTAGTCGTATTTAAAAAATCAAGCAGTTCATCAAGACCAGGCTTTTTTGCAATGCCATTTTTAGCTATATAGTCATTCATCATTTCAATTCTGCGCTGTCTTACAGCATAATAATCAAAATCGTCACCAAAAATTGCTTTAAGATGAGGAATTGCGTATTTAGCAGCTAATGAACGTATACCAAGCACGTGTTCTTTAGTCATTGGGAAGCCAAATTGATTTGCGGCTTTGCACCAGAAAAACTGGAGTATACACTCAGTATCTATCATTAGACCGTCCATGTCAAAAATTACACCTTTTAGCATCAATTCTCACCTCAAAGTAATTATATCATGTTTGAATTGAAAAATCAATGTGATAATTTGATGATATTTTTGTTTGAAATTTGACATTTGCTTGGTTTCATACTATAATTATATAAGTATATTACGAAAGGAGTATGCGGTTTCGCATTGATATACAATGAAGAAAAACGATTATTATAATGATGATATAAATAATGATTCATTTGATGAATATGATGAATACGAAAGACTGTATGAGCAACAGCTTGACAGATTCTCGCAAATGGACGGTAACGACTATAGCGAAGAAGTAGATGCTACCGATCTTGAGTTTCACGATCCTAACGAGAGATACAGGTCTGACAGATACACACCATCAGGTGCAAATCGTCAACGTCAGGGCAGTCGCACACCTACGCAACCAAGCAGAAGCAGACAGCCTCAGCAAAGACCAAGCGGTTCGCAAAAACGCAGAAAGCAGCCAAGGCAACAAACTGATAATCTGCAGTTTGGTGCAAATAATGCTTCGAGAAGAAGAGTACCAGAGCAGTATTATCGTCCGCAAAAACAAAAGCCTGTAAAGGATAAGAGAGATAAATATAGCGATTATAGCCCTAAAAAGAAATCACCTGTAAAGAGATTTTTTAAGTGGCTGTTTATTATCATTATACTCTTAGCTGTTATTGTTGAAATCATGCTTTATCGCTATGCCGGCATGGTGAATACAGTTGATGACGGTAAGAGAACCTATACAAATGCTTCAATGTATGATGACGACATAATGAATGTACTTGTAATTGGTTCGGATTCACGTTCTATTGATGAGCGTGGAAGAACTGATACAATGATGCTTTTGTCGATTGATAAGAACAAAGATAAGATTACTATGACATCATTCATGCGTGATATGTACGTTGAGATACCAAACAATGGCTGGGGCAAGCTTAATTCTGCTAACGTATACGGTGGACCTGAGCTTTTGATGGATACAATCGAGCTTAATTTTGATGTCAGAGTAGATAAGTATATCTATATTGATTTTTATAGCTTTGTAGATATAGTTGATGCACTTGGAGGTATAGAGCTTGACATTTCAGATGAAGAAGCTAAGGGCATGATTCCACCAATGGCAGAGCAAAATAAGATTATGAAGAAAGCCAAAGGCAGTGATTATCTTACTCACGGTGGTAAGAATATGACTGTTAACGGAAATCAGGCACTTGCTTATGCAAGACTCAGATATGTCGGAAATGCTGATTTTGAGAGAACAGAAAGACAGCGTATAGTTGTTTCAAAAATCAAGGAAAAGGCATTGACATTTAATCCAATTAAGCTTAACAATATCGCAACAGCAACTTTCTCGCATATAACTACGAACATGACAAGAAATGAACTGTTCTTGCTTGAAAACCGTGCATTGTTTATTCTCGGATATGATACAGAAGAGTATAGAATCCCAGAAGAAGGAATGTATTCTTACGGCTGGCATGACGGACAGTCAACTCTTGATGTTGATTTTGATGCATGCAAACAGGCATTAAAAGAAAAAATATACAATTGATTTACACTATGAAAGGAAGTATATATTATGTCAAAAATATTAGTAACAGGCGGTGCTGGATTTATTGGCAGCCACACTTGCGTTGAGCTATTGGACGCAGGCTATGATATTGTCGTTCTTGACAACTTTTCAAATTCAAAGCCTGAGGCATTGAACCGTATAAAAAAGATTACAGGCAAGGATTTCAAATTCTATGAAGCTGACTTGCTTAACCTGCCTGAAGTTGAAAAGGTATTTGAAGAAAACGATATTTCAGCAGTTATTCATTTTGCAGGCTTAAAAGCAGTTGGCGAGTCGGTTGCAAAGCCGGTTGAATACTACCACAACAACATTACAGGCACGCTTATGCTTATCCAGGCTATGAGAAAGCATAACTGCAAGAAAATTGTGTTCTCATCATCAGCAACAGTATACGGTGTTGACAATCCAGTACCTTATGTTGAAACAATGCCGACTAACACATCAACAAACCCTTATGGCTACACAAAAGTCATGATTGAGCAGATTTTGAAAGATGTGTATGTGTCAGATAACGACTGGTCGATAGTTTTGCTAAGATACTTCAACCCGATTGGTGCACACAAGAGCGGACTGATTGGCGAGGATCCAAATGGTATTCCGAACAATCTTTTCCCATATATTGCTCAGGTTGCAACGGGAAAGCTCAAGGAGCTTGGTGTCTTTGGTGACGATTATGATACACCAGACGGAACAGGTGTCAGAGATTATATCCACGTTGTAGACCTTGCAACTGGTCATCTTAACGCTTTGAATTATGCATTGAAAAATAAGGGCGTTGAAGCTGTAAATCTTGGTACTGGTAAAGGCTCCAGCGTTTTTGATGTGCTTCATGCTTTTGAAAAGGCTTGTGGCAGGGAATTGCCATATAAGATCAAGCCAAGAAGACCTGGTGATATTGCGACCTGCTATGCCGATACAACAAAAGCAAAGGAAGTTCTCGGCTGGGAAGCTCAGTATCAGCTTGATGAAATGGCAGCAGATGGCTGGAATTTCACAAAGAATAATCCTAACGGACTATAAGAGGTGAATCTATTATGAAACGTATATTATGCTCTATATTAGCATTATTGATGCTTGTTGGTGTTTTTGCAAGCTGTTCAGATTCTGACAAGAAATCTAAAAAGTCAGATTCAGGATATGAGTTCACAACATTTGTTCCAAATCCTGATGAAACATTTAAAAAAGCAGAGATTAACGAATTTGACGGTAATGGTGGTAATACATATTTAGTACAGGTCACAAACTATCAGGACGGCGAGTTCGAACAGTATGTTAAAAAATGTCAGGAAGCTGGCTTTAATAACATTACTGAGCAAACGAATGACAGCAAAGGAAAAACCTTTGGAGCAACCGACAAAAACGGCGAATTAGCTATAAGCGTTGTGCTTAATAATTCAATTAAGGCAATAATAATCTCCTGCCATACTACAGATGTTGATTCAAGCTCAACTAAGAAATAATAATAAAACCCACTCGTTTAATACGGGTGGGTTTTTGTTTTATTTAGCCTTTAAATCAAGGATAGCAGTATAGTGCAGTATGTCAAATTCATCAGGTGCAATCTCATGAAGCAGTTTTAAATGCTCATTTTCCCAGAGTTCTATCTCTTTATCCGACAGGCTTGCACCAATTCCACGGCAAGATTTCATTCTGCCGTTCCAGCTTTCCCGAGTGAAATGAACGTTGACTGGGTATTCTTCATGGTGGACAATGTCAAAGTATTTATCGTAATACTCAGGTAAATCAATTGCGTGCATTGTTTCGCCGTAGCCGTTCCAGTCGGGATTGAGCTTTAATACCAAATCCTCGCTTGCCTTAGCGATTTTGTTCTCATACGGCAGCCATGCCATGTATAGTATGAGAAGATGTCCGTCTGGCTTTAATATTCTGTGAAATAGCGGAGCAGTTATACCGTGATTGAAATAGACAAAGCATTGGCAGGCAGTAATCACATCAAACGAATTGTCAGGAAAATCAATCTTTTCAGCAGGGACGGCATAGTAATCAATGTCCATACCGTTTGATAATCGGATTGCCTGTTCAATTTGTTGCTTTGATATATCAGTTGCTGTCCATTTTGCACCATACCTATAAAGGTTTCTCGGTAAAACACCAGTTCCTGTGCCGACATCCAACACATTCTGACCGCTGATACATAAATCTCTGTCAATAATTTTCTGATAGAAAAGCTTTGGATAAATATCTCTGTATTGTGCATATACTGCTGATGTCTTGCCAAAATCAAACGCTTTACCGTTGTCAATATGCATAGGATTATCTCACCTCAAAATAATAGAATTATTCCTTGTTTAAAACCTTCTTTTGCCATGACCACTTGTTACACTCAGGACATTTCATGTAGCGTGTCCTTCCGACGTGCATAGCAAGATTAACGTTTTTGTAAGTCGGCACATACTTGTGTCCACATTCTTTGCACTGATAGTATCCTGCAACCTGTTCAATGCGAAGTGCAAGTAGCATACATACAGCAAATTGCACCATACCAATTCCAAATAGCAGCAAGACTATCCATTTTGCATAATCCATTTTTATTAGTACTGCACCAAATACTATCATTAAGAGTAATAAAACAGTTGATATTATACCAATTAGTATTTCTAATCTTAGAAGTCGCTTGTCTGATTGTTCCTTTTGTTCAACCATTTTAAGCAAATTCTTTTCCATCTCATTATTATAGTTATCCATAGATACTACCTCCCCAGATAATAAATCATTTACTGTTATTTTAAGAAGTGAACACAAGTCAAGCATTATTGATGCATCAGGGAGCGACTTACCAGTTTCCCATTTTGAAATAGCACGGTCAGTTATTCCAAGCATTTCAGCAAGCTGAGCTTGTGTTAAATCTTGTTCCTTGCGTTTGCTGGCAATAAATTTGCCAATTTTAATCTGATCCATAATTCATGCCCTCCTTTCACCTATATAATAAGCAATAATTGTTTTAATTACAACATACCAGCAGTTGAGATGGGGATAAATCAACTGCAAGTAGAGCAGTTAAAGTAAAGACACTCCCGATATCGTTTCGGAAGTGTCTGTTTTTGTGCTATGTATAATAATTATGAAAATTATTCAGCAGTTCCAATTCCAAGTACAGCTTCTTTAGTAGCTGCAACTTCATTCAAGTTTCTTGTGAGAACTCTCTCAGCGTCGGACAAAGTCTTGTTAATCTTTGTTGCCAAAGCATTTCTGATTTCCTTATCTTTTTCAACAGCCTGAGATACAATGCTGTCAGCCTGTTCTTTAGCACGCTTTAGCTGATCATTAGCAAGCTCGCCAGCTTCCTTGATGATTTCCTGTTCAGAAACTAAAACCTTAGCTCTTTCTTCAGCCTTCTTGATGATTTCTTCAGCTCTCTTGTTAGCTTCAGCAATAATCTTTTCACGATCTCTTGCAGTGCTCTTAGCCTTTTTCATTTCAGCAGGGTAGTTTACTCTGATTGTGTCAACATATTCACGCATCTGTTCGCAATCAATAACCCTCTTGTTAGAAAAAGGTACAGAAGTAGACTTGTCAAGAAGTCCGTCCATCAAATCAAGTATTTCGTCCATGTTCATAACTATACTTCCTTTCAAATTATAAGTTTATTATATTATTTTGATAAATATAAACGATTTTTGATTGTATCCCTAATTTCATCAGGAACAAGTCCAGTTATGTCGCCACCAAGGCTTGCAATTTGTTTAACAACGCTTGATGAAAGATACATATTCTCACTGCTTGTCGTAAGGAACACTGTTTCAGCACCTGAATAAAGCTTTTTGTTTGCAAGTGCCATCTGAAATTCATATTCAAAGTCAGATACAGCCCTCAAGCCTTTTATAATAGCGTCAGCATTTGTTCTTTTAAGATAATCAGCCAGAAGCCCGTCGTTTGAGTCAACCTCAACGTTTTCAAGATGCTTAGTGACAGTTTTTATCATATCCACTCTTTCTTCGAGCGTAAAGAACGCTGACGATTTTCCTGGATTATATGATACAAGCACTATAACCTTGTCAAAAAGTCGTGAAGCTCTGTCTATTATATCAAGATGTCCATAAGTTACTGGGTCAAAACTACCCGGACAAACAGCAATTCTCATGTTTACTCCTCGTTGTCTTGTGGAATTTTAAATACAGTAACAGCAATTTTGCCGTATTTGTACCTTTTGTGAAGTATTAATCTGCCATAGCAATCATCAAGTGTCAGTTCTTTTTCATGCTCACAAACAACAATCGCGCCAGTGTTTAGCTTGCAATCAAGCAAAGGTAGTGCTTTTTGAATAAGCCCCATCCGATAAGGCGGGTCGAGCAGTGCAATATCAAGACCTGATTTTGCAGTTTTTAAGTAATCCAAGCTGTCCATTTGCAGAACACGTGATTTTTTCCTTAAACCACAGTTATCAAGATTCTGATTAATGATATTTACAGCAGCACGGTTTTTGTCAACAAAAACACAGTGGCTTGCGTCACGGCTTAACGCCTCAATTCCAAGCTGTCCGCTACCTGCAAACAGATCAAGCACAGATGCACCCGGCAAATCAAACTGTATTATTGAAAAGATAGCCTCTTTAACCATGTCTGATGTTGGACGAATGTCAAGTGACTCTAAAGTTTTTAACTTTTTACCTCTGGCACTGCCTGTAATAACTCTCATAATAATACCTCAATATAGTATTTATATTATTATACTATAGATTTCTTAATTTGTCTATAGTATTTTACGATTTTTTTACATCATGGCAGTATTCTATGAACCAGTTATTCTTTGCTAAGCTGTACACACAATAACGGAGGATAAGCATCCTTAATTGTTATGCCTTTATATTGTTCTTTTGATGTTTTGAAATCTAACAAGAAGATCATAAAAGTATCGGTGTTAGTAAATACCAATCTTATTGTATCCTTTTTGTCCAGTTCATTTTTAATTTCATTTAAAAGTGTTGCATCTTTTGCAAGCTTTTTTGAACCTATGTATACATCTTCTGGTGAATTAAAGCAAAAATCATACGCCAATAGAGCAGGAGATTTTTCAGTAAATTCAGTATTAGTATTAGGCGCACAGGCTGCAGGAATATCATAGATTATTAAATTTTTTGCTTCTGTGGTTCTGTTATATCCAAACCATGAATAGCCACCATTTACGTTATCATATTCTTTGATTGTATCATCAGCACCAGTGTAAGCACGGTATATATCCCATGTTGCGTCAAAATCCCAGACTTCACCGTCTATCACAGCAGTATTCCATACATGGCCTTGCCCGTCTTTTCCAGTAAAACCCGATAGCTTTGAACATTCTATTCCTGCCATTTTAAATAACAGCTGCAAACCTCCAGCAATGCCATCACAAACCGCTCGTTTTTCTACAAGTGCACCGTATGCTGACTGTGGCGTTGCATCTGCAATACCAATTTTATTATCTGCATGGTATTTATCATATACTACGTTTTTGCAAATCCAGTCATAAAGGTAAAATGCCTTCTGAGCATCAGTCTTGCAGTCTTTAGGCATAGAATCGAGAATTTTCTTTGCTGTCTTAATAGTCTTATCATTATTTGCAACTTTTCTTACAGATTTACTAAGCCTTAAGCGATATAATCCATCTTCGCTTCTTTCATAATAACTTGTTGTAAGGTCGCAAGGAATGTTTGGATATGCAAGACATACAACTTCCCAGGCATCATTTAGCGTTGCTGTGTCGAATTCTACTGGAAAATCAATCGTTTCTACGTTGTGCTCATACGCATAAATGATTGCAAGTGCAGCAGTGTCAGTCAGAGTATTACCATTTTTAGTGTCATAATAAATGTCACCAATATAATCTTTGTAAGGACTCTTATAAGAAAGAATCTTTTTATAATCAGTGTCCTTATAATCCATTTTTATCTTGCGGTTTGAAAATACCTTATATTTGCTACCGCTAACCTTAAGCATTTCAGTTGTGTCATCAAATACATATCCGACAGCGCCTGTTTTGCTGACTGTTGAATCGTTCTTTTTGTCATCTGAACATGCTGTGAGTGTAGTCAATAGCATAATCATGGCTGTTAACATTGAAAATAGTCTTATGGTTTTCATATTTTTTCTCCTTAATTACAAATGTTTTGTGACAAGTAAAAAACTTATTAATTACTTGTCGGTTAATAATACTAATTGCAATTAAATATCATTGAAAACGTTATACTACTCTTTGAAATAATTGTCAATCGTGATAATTGCTAAAGAATGATATCTTAAATTTGAAAAAACTATTTAATTTTCTTAGACTGTATACCCTGTGTTGCACGCAGCATAAACTTTCTTGGTGCAATTTTAGCCAATACACTACAGCCCTTCATATATGTTGTTGGAACAATAATAAGCTCTCTTTTTGCTAATCCAATAAGTGCAATTTTTGCACATTTCTTAGCAGAAATACTTTGTACGCTAAACTTAGCGTTTGCAACCTGATTGAATTCAGTATCAACAGGCCCAGGGCATAGTGCAGATATCGAAACATTACTTCCGATAGATTTTAGCTCCTGATAAATCCCGCTTGTAAGGCTGACAACATAAGCCTTTGTAGCATAATAAGTCGACATTAATGGCCCACCAGGCATAAGACCTGCTGAAGATGCAACATTTAATATATGGCCTCTGTCTTTTTTGATGAAATCCTTTACAAATAGCTTTGTCAGTATATGCAGACCGATACAGTTTGTCTTAATCATTTCAAGTTCTTTTTCGAGCGGTATCTCGTTAAAGCTGCCAACAGCTCCAAATCCAGCATTGTTTATAAGAAGATATATATCCATATCCTTTACCTTATTATAAAGGTTAACACATTGTTTTTCATCAGATAAATCGCAAGGAATAACTGTAACATTGCCATTAAGCTTTTCTTTTAGCTTTCTTAGTCGGTCAACACGCCTTGCTGTAATGATTAAATCATAGCCTTTTTTATCAAGTATCTTTGCAATCTCTTGCCCGATGCCTGAGCTTGCACCTGTAATTAATGCAGTCTTTTTGTTATCCATTATGATTCCTCCTGGTTATCAATTATTTTTCCAATACAATAATTATTCTCAACGCCTGTTATCAAAACATCACGAATCTCACGCCTTAGCGTTGTGTCATTAGATGTACGTTTAACCTTAACAAGCGTGTAATTTGGCGTATATCCCTGATGAAAATCATCATTCTTTTCCTTTTCAAACAGCACACTTTGTGTCTTGCCAACCATACTATGCAGATATTTCAAGCTCTCGGCTTTGCAAACGTCTGCCATTATTTTAGCACGTCGTTGCTTTTCACTCTTTGAAACTTGACCACTCATCAATGCAGCTTTTGTACCACTTCTGACAGAATATGGGAAGATGTGAACCCTTGCAAAACCAATTCTTTTCACAAAGTCAAGCGTCTGTTGAAAATCCTCCTCAGTTTCTCCGGCAAACCCAACCATAATATCCGTTGTGATAGAGCAGTCATCAAATGCCGCTCGAAGCCTTGTGCATAAATCTTCATATTCCGAGCAGTTGTATTTTCGGTTCATGGACTTAAGTGTTTTATCACAGCCACTTTGTAAGGAAAGGTGGAACTGCGGGCAGAAGTTATCAAGCTTTGTTAAACGGAAGATATCATCATCAGTTACCATTTCAGGCTCAATCGAACCCAATCTAATACGACAGTTCTCTGCGTTTGAACTAACAGTTTCTACTGCGTCAATAAGGCGTGTGCCGTCTTTGAAATCTTTGCCGTAACACCAGAGATTAATCCCAACTACGACAATTTCCTTGTGACCTGATGCTGAAAGTAGCTTTGCCTCTTTAGCTATCTCATCAAGGGGCTTAGAACGAATATGACCTCTGGCATAAGGTATAATGCAGTATGAGCAATATTGGTCACAGCCGTCTTGAATTTTCATGTAAGCACGAGTTTTGGTTGCAATACTTTTGTTTGTCATAGATTCAAATTTTTCACCAATCTGGTGAAAATCAATTTCAATTCTACGCTGTTTATTTACGAGATATTCTTGAACATACTCATGGATTTTTGATTTATTTGATGATCCGGTTATTATTGCACATTCTGTCATGTCTACAGCCTTTTTAGTAAAAGCTTGTGGATAACAACCAGTAAGAACAATAATACACTCAGGATTTATAGTTTTTATCTTGTGAATCATTTGTCTTAGCTTCAAATCCGACTGAGAAGTGACCGTGCAGGTGTTTATAATTGCAATATCAGATGATTTAATGTCAGTTGCTGTAGAAAAACCTGCTTTTTCCATTGATTGCTTAATATTTTCGGTTTCATATTGATTGACTTTACAGCCAAAGGTATAATAAAAAACGTTCATTTTATATCTCCTGTATATTTCAAGGTAAAAAGCATTGTGATAATTTACAAATTATTGTGTTAAGTTTTAATGATATTGACTATTATACTATATTTTAATTATTTTTGCAAATATACTTGACTTTTTAAACCTATTATATATAATGTAAGTGTAAGAAGAGAAAGAAGTAAGAGTTAAATGTCATTTAAGGAGGTAATTTATATGACAAAAGTAACAATCAAATTGGATTCAATCGCAGACGTAAAGAAATTTGTAAGTGTAGTTTCAATGTATGACTATGATGTTGATTTGGCATCAGGCAGATATGCAATTGACGCTAAGTCAATCATGGGTATCTTTAGCCTTGATCTCTCAAATCCAATAGAGTTGATTGCACACAGCGATAATGCTGATGCATTTCTTGACGAAATCAAAGAATTTATCGTTAAATAACAAACACTAATACATGATATTACAAGCCTTCTATGGAATAATAGTCCGTAGAAGGCTTGTTATTTATTTCTAATCTGTGGACTTGCTGAATACAATTAGTTAGAATCATTTTTCAGGAGGTCAATATGATTAAAAAAGCTATTATTACTGCTTTATCGGTTGCATTAATCTTTTCAATTTCAACTGATGTTTATGCAGATGGAATTAATTATGTAAATTATAAGAGCGTACAAGCGGAAGCTGTAACAAAAGATAATGCAATGAACAATGTTACTGCTAAATCAGCATTTGTTTATGAAATGTCAACTGGTACTGTTATATCTGAAAAGAACTCAACTGAAAAGCTTACTGCTTCACATTTTGCAAAACTTATGACTTTGTTGTGTGCAGAAGAAAGAATTGATAGCGGTAAGCTAAAGCTCAGGGACAAAGTGACTGTTTCAGCTAATGCAAACTCAAAAGGTGCACCACAGATCTGGCTTGATGTCGGTGAGCAGATATCTGTTGATGAGCTTATAAAATCGATCACGGTTGGAAACGCAAATGATGCTTGTGCGGCATTGGCTGAGAAAATTGGTGGTACTGAGCAAGGATTTGTACAGTTGATGAACAAAAAAGCTAAAGATTTGGGTATGGTTAACACTGTATTCAAGGATTCTACTGGCATAAGCAAAGATACTGTAACTACAGCTTATGATCTAGCGTTACTGTCAAGCGAAATATTAAAGCATAATGCATTTATAACATATTACACAACATGGATGATAAATGTCAGAGGTAATGCAGTTGAGCTGGTAAGTACGAACAGGCTTATCAGGACATACAAAGGAATAACAGGTCTAAAGTCATGCGGTTCAAATGACACTGGTACATCACTGATTGCTACTGCCAAACGTGGTGATATGTCGCTTTGTGTTGTGTTGCTTGGGTGCATGGACGAGGACAAGAAGTTTGCTGAGGCTAAAGAGCTTTTAAACTATGCGTTTGAAAACTATGAGATATATCACCCAGAGGTTGAGAAAAAGGCAATTGAAAAGGTAAAAATCAAGGGCGGCGAAAAGCTAAAGGCAAAGGTAAAAATTGGCAATTATAAAAATATAGTAATCCCAAAGGGGACATATTCGCAGATTGTCAGCGAGATTAAGAGAAAATACATAATTAACGCACCGGCAGAAATAGGCAGCATTATTGGCAAAATTACCTATAAAGACGGTGACGGCAAGGAGATTTTAGAGAGCAAAATTGTATTAGATGAGAAAATAGATAAAAACTCGCTTTGGTTTTCTTACAAAAGAATTTTGTTAAACTTGTTTAAAATGTAGGTGTGATATTTGTTGAAAATAAACAAAACTTTTGATGACCGACTAATTTGCTTGAAATATTCTAAAAAATATAGTATAATTTATCATAGTAAAATAAGAAAGGAATGATTTATATGGCGATTAGATTAAATGCTAAATATCTCGAACCTTTTGTACAGCCACATGAGCTTGATGGTATAGCTCCGTTGGTATCCGCAGCACATAAAACTTTGGATTCCAGAAGTGGACTGGGCAATGATTTTCTTGGCTGGGTAGACTTGCCTGAAAATTATGACAAGGAAGAGTTTGAAAGAATTAAAAAGGCTGCACAAAGAATTAAAGAGAAAGCTGATGTTTTGATTGTAATCGGAATCGGCGGTTCTTATCTTGGTGCAAGAGCAGCTATTGAGCTTTTAAGATCACCTTTTTATAATAACCTAAAAAAAGATACACCTGATATCTATTTTGTTGGAAACAATATCAGTCCTACATATTTAAATGAAGTTTTATCTATTTGTGAAGGAAAAGATATTTGTGTAAACGTTATTTCAAAGTCAGGTACAACTACTGAACCTGCTTTGGCATTCAGAATCTTTAAAAAGCTTGTCGAAGATAAATATGGCAAGGAAGAAGCCAAGACAAGAATATTTGCAACTACTGATAAAGCAAGAGGAACTTTAAAAGAGCTTTCTGATGCTGAGGGTTATGAAACATTCGTTATTGCTGATGATGTCGGCGGACGTTTTTCAGTGCTTACAGCAGTAGGACTTTTGCCAATCGCTGTTGCTGGTTGTGATATTGATAAAATCATGGCTGGTGCAAAGGCTGCAAGAGAAAAATATTCTGCTGATGATGGCAACGATTGTTATACATACGCTGCACTCAGAAACATTCTTTATAATAAAGGCAAGAGCGTTGAAATGCTTGTTTCTTATGACCCAAGCTTTACTATGATGGCTGAATGGTTCAAACAGCTTTATGGTGAAAGTGAAGGCAAGGACCAGAAAGGCATTTTCCCTGCTTCAGCAACATTCTCAACAGATCTTCATTCGTTGGGCCAGTTCGTTCAGGACGGTGCAAGAATAATGTTTGAAACAGTTGTTGATATCAAAGAACCTAAGCAGGACTTGTTCCTTGAGGACGACGCTGAGAATCTTGACGGACTAAACTTCCTGACTAATCAGAATATGTCCGTTGTAAACAAAAAAGCTTTTCAGGGTACTGTTCTGGCACATACAGAAGGCGGAGTACCAAACATTGTTCTTGAAGTTGACAAGCTTGATGAAGAGAACTTTGGCGAAATGGTATATTTCTTTGAAAAGGCTTGTGCTATTTCAGGATATATGCTTGGTGTTAATCCATTTAACCAGCCTGGTGTTGAAAGCTATAAGAAAAATATGTTTGCACTCCTCGGTAAGCCTGGATATGAATCCCTGACGGCTGAACTTGAGGCAAAAATAAAGTAATAATTTATAATAATAAATAGTCCTCACGGACGGATAGGAGTATATTATGATTAATTTGATTCCAGGAAAAAAGGGTACAGGCAAGACTAAGATTTTGGTTGATGCTATTAATGAGTCTGTTAAGTCAGCAACTGGTGATGTTGTATGTATCGAGAGAAGCATGAAGCTCACTTATGATATCCCTCATGAGGTAAGACTTGTTGACGCTGAAGAATATGGTATTAATAGCTATGATGCTTTCTATGGTTTTGTTGCTGGTATGCTTGCAGGAAACTATGATATTCAGGAAGTATTTGTAGATGGTATTCTTAGAATCGGCGGCAGAGATTATGATGCTTTCGGTAACATGATTGAAAAGATTGCAATGCTTGCTAAGGATATCAAGATTGTATTTACTGTATCTGCTGATGTTGATGAACTTCCTGCTAAGGTAAAGGCGTTTATTAAATAATTCTAAAAAAGTATTGACAAATCTTATTATAAAGGCTATAATAGAATTTATGATATTTGAGGTGTAAGCATGATTTTACAGTTGCGACAACTCTTTGAGATTGTCGGTGAGAAAAAGGTTATTGACTATAGTATAAATCCTGATGACTTATCGGATTTAAACTTTACAGGATCACTTGCTTCACCAATTGCAATAAAGGGCGTTGTTGAAAACCGTGCAGGTGTTGTTACGCTTGCTTATTCAAGCGAGTTTTTAATGCACCTTTCTTGTGACAGATGTCTGAAAGAGTTTGATCGTGAATATAAGTATGACTTCGAGCATATCTTAATTCAGCACGCTCATAATGATAATAATGAGTATGTAGTGTGCGATGATAATACTCTTGACTTAAATGAATTAGCTATTTCAGATTTATTGTTACAGCTGCCTACAAAGATTCTTTGCAGGGAAGACTGCAGGGGCTTGTGTTACGTTTGCGGACAAGATTTGAATGAAGGCAAATGTAGCTGTTCCTGAATAGCAATTAATCTATTATCCTAAAGAGGAGGTGCCCAAATGGCAGTACCAAAGAGAAAAGTTTCCAAAGCAAGACGTGACAAGAGACGTTCAGCAGTATGGAAATTAGATGCACCAGCACTCTGCAGATGTTCAAATTGTGGTGAGCTTATCGCTCCACACAAGGTTTGTAAGAATTGCGGATACTATAAAGGTGTAGAAGTAATCAAAAAAGAAGCATAATTTTTGATTATCAGCTGTTAGTGGAATAGCGGTTTACCTCTGCTATTCAGATAGCTTAACTTAAGGGCAGAGGAGGATTAGTCCTTCTCTGCTTTTTGTATGTATATTAAGCTTAAGTTTCAGGTAGTATTTAAGAGAGGACACTGATTTTTATGGCAGTAAGAATTACAGGTATTGTAAAGCCCAGTCCTGCTCACAGAGCAAGGATAAAATCAAATGATGTCCTTATATCCGTCAACGGGCATGAGATTTCTGATGTTCTTGACTATATGTTTTATGCTGCTGAGGATAATGTTGAGCTTGTAATAGAGAGAAAAGGTAAGCTTATCACAAAAACTATAAACAAGTCTGAATATGATGACTTGGGACTTGAGTTTGCGTCATTTCTGATGGACGACAAAAGGTCATGTTCAAATAAGTGCATTTTTTGCTTTATTGACCAGATGCCACCTGGTATGCGTGAAACGTTATACTTCAAGGACGATGATGCAAGGCTTTCATTTTTACAGGGTAATTATGTCACGCTGACTAATCTTAACGATAATGATATCAAGCGTATTATTGATATGCGACTTAATATTAATGTGTCAGTACATACAACAAACCCTGAGCTTAGATGTAAGATGATGAACAATCGTTTTGCAGGCGAAAAGCTAAAGTATTTGAAAATGATTGCTGACAGCGGTCTTATGCTTAACTGTCAGATTGTTTGCTGTCCTGGTGTTAATGACGGTGATGAACTGAAAAGAACCCTCAATGATTTGTCAGACTTGATGCCTAATGTTCAGTCTGTGGCTGTTGTACCTGTTGGTATTACCAAATATCGTGACGGGCTTTATCCGCTTGTACCATTTGATAAGAAAAATGCAGGCGATGTAATTGATATTATTACTACTGTGCAGGATAAATGTCTTGAAGAATATGGCAGAAGAATGGTTTTTCCAGCTGATGAATTCTATATTATTGCAGGTCGAGAGCTACCTCAAACTGAGTTTTATGAGGATTATCCACAATATGAAAACGGTGTTGGACTTTTAAGGTCACTGTCTGATGAACTTGATGATGCTTTAAAAGAAATTACTGAAAATGTTGAAAAGCGTACCGTTACACTTATTACAGGAACTGCAGCATATAGTTTTCATCTTAAGCTTGCAGACAGAATTATGGAAAGATTTCCGAACGTAAAAATTAACGTTGTAAAGATAACAAACAACTTTTTTGGCGACACGATTACAGTTGCAGGGCTTATTACTGCAAGAGATATGATTGACCAGCTCAAAGGCAGAGATCTTGGAGATGAGCTGATTATTCCAAAGGTTATGCTTAAAGCTGATGAACCAGTATTTTTGGATGATCTGACAGTTCAAGACGTTGAAAATGAACTCGGTGTTAGGGTGTCTGCATCAGCTAATGACGGTTATGAATATCTCGAAAAGATACTTGGTATGGATGATTAATGAAAGGATGTGATAATATGTCATTGCCGATTGTTGCAATAGTCGGAAGGCCTAATGTTGGTAAATCCACGCTTTTTAATAAGCTTATTGGACAAAGACTGTCAATTGTTCAGGACACTCCTGGCGTTACAAGAGATAGAATATATTCTAAGTGTGAATGGCTCAATCATGAGTTCATGCTTGTGGACACAGGCGGTATTGAACCTGCATCAGATGATGTTATATTATCACAAATGAAACGTCAGGCTGAGCTTGCGATTACTAAGGCTGACGTTACTATACTTGTTACTGATATGACTTGTGGTGTTACTGCGAATGACTACGAGGTTGCAGCAATGCTTCAAAAGTCAGGTAAGCCTATTGTTTTATGCGTAAACAAATGCGACTCTCTGGGTGAGCCACCTGTAGAATTCTATGAATTTTACAATCTTGGGCTTGGTGATCCAATAGCTGTTTCATCTGTTCATGGACATGGAACTGGTGATTTACTTGATGAGGTACTCAAGTATTTACCTGAAGATAATAATGAAAACTATGATGAGGATACAATAAGGGTTGCTGTTATTGGCAAGCCTAACGTTGGAAAATCATCAATTATTAATAAAATCTGCGGCGAAGAACGTGTTATTGTATCTGATATTGCAGGCACAACACGTGATGCAACTGATACCGTTATCACAAATGATAAGGGTAAGTTTGTTTTTATTGACACTGCAGGTATAAGAAAAAAGTCCAAAGTTTTGGACAGTATTGAAAAATACAGCGTTTTGCGTTCATACATGGCAGTTGACAGGGCAGATGTTGCGGTTATTGTTATTGACGCTGCTGTCGGGTTTACTGAACAAGACTCAAAGGTTGCTGGCTATGCACACGAAAAAGGCAAGGCTTGCGTTGTTGCAGTAAACAAATGGGACGCAATTGAAAAAGACACAAACACAATGAATGAGTTTAGAAAAAAGCTTGAAGATGACTTTAGCTTCATGAGCTATGTTCCATTTGTGTTCATATCTGCAAAAACTGGGCTTAGAATTGATAAGCTTTTTGAGTTGATTAAGTATACAGCGGAACAAAATGCTATAAGAATTCCTACTGGCAGGCTGAATGATGTGCTTGCTTATGCTACAGCGAGAGTTCAGCCACCGTCTGATAAGGGCAGACGTCTTAAGATTTATTATATGACACAGGCTTCAACTAAGCCGCCAACATTTGTAGCTTTTGTAAACAGAGCTGATTTGTTTCATTTCTCATATCAGAGATATATTGAAAATCAGATCCGTGAAACATTCGGACTTGACGGAACACCTATAGTTCTAAAGGTTCGTGAACGTGATAGAAATGATGTAAAATAAGGGGTATAATATGGTTGTTATTTGTTTAGTTTTTACTGTTGTGTTTTCATATCTGCTCGGAAGCTTGAATTCTGCTATTATTGTTTGCAGGATACTCAAAAAAGCTGACATAAGAGATTACGGCAGTAAAAATGCTGGGCTTACTAATGTGCTTCGAGTGTTTGGAAAAGGACCTGCTTTGGCAACGCTTATTTGTGATCTTGCAAAAGGTATAATTGCCGTTGTTGTTTGCAGACTTGTTGTAACTTATGGATTTGATGTTTTATTCTTTGATAATGACAGATTCATTGGATATATTGCAGGATTGTCTGTTATGATTGGGCATATTTTCCCGATATTTTATGGCTTTCATGGCGGAAAAGGTGTGCTTGTTGCAGCTACAACGCTGATTGCAATTGACCCGCTGACTTGCTTTTTTGCAGTGCTTATATTTGCAATAGTTGTTGCAATTACGAAATATGTTTCAGTTGGTTCAATTGTTGCTGCATTTTCGTATCCACTGTTTACGATTCTTACGCAGACTTTGCGTGGAATAAGTGGTGCATGGCAGAATATGCTTGTTGGACTTGTTATTGCAATTCTTATAACATATATGCACAAGCCTAATATCAAGAGGCTGAGAGAAGGTACTGAGAATAAATTTAGCTTTAAAAGCAGTAACTTAGATAACAAAGATATTGATGATGAATGATAAACGAAAGGGTGAAATTTCATGGCTGATATTGCTGTATTAGGCTCAGGAGGATTCGGACTTGCACTCGCGATACTGTGTTGCAAAGCTGGTCATGATGTGACTGTATGGTCGAAGTTTCAAGATGAGATTGACGCTATAAAAAGGGCAGGAGAGCTTAAAGCGAAGCTTCCTGGTGTTAAGATTCCAAAGAAGATTAAGCTTACTACAGACATTACTTGCGTTAAAGGTAAGGATATGATTATAATTGGCATACCTACTGCTTTTGCAAGAAGTGTTTGTGAAGATGCTGCACAGTACATTGACAAAGATACAATTGTTGTTAATACTGCAAAAGGCCTTGAAAACGGCACTCTAAAGACTATGAGTACTGTAACTGAGGAATCTTTCCCGAACAATAAGATTGCTATACTTACAGGACCATCTCACGCAGAAGAGCTTGCAAGAGGTATTCCGACTACTGTTACTGTTGCATCAAATGACAGGGAAGTGTCATACTATGTTCAGAATGCACTTAGCGGTAATAATTTCAGAGTGTATGTAAATGATGATGTTATAGGCTGCGAAATTGGTGGCTCGCTCAAGAACGTTATTGCTCTTGCTGCAGGTGTTTGCGATGGACTTGGACTTGGCGACAACACTAAAGCTGCCCTTATGACAAGAGGTATAAAAGAGATTGCTACGTTAGGCGTTGTTATGGGTGCAAACAGAGATACATTTTATGGCCTTAGCGGCATTGGTGATTTGATTGTAACTTGTTGCAGTATGCACAGCCGCAACCGCAGAGCAGGAATACTTATTGGTCAGGGTGTTAGCCCTGAAGAAGCTGTACAGAGAGTTGGTACTGTTGAAGGTTATGGTTGTACTAAAAATGCCTGGGAATTATCTAAAAAGCTTGGCGTTGAAATGCCAATCACAGACCAGCTTGCAAAAATCCTTTTTGAGGGTATGCCTGCAAAGATGTCAATTTCTGCACTTATGGCAAGACCTTCCAAGAATGAAACTGAAAATGATTTTCTGGGAGTAAAGAAATGATTTATACGCACAGCATTAAAACAGATCACGAAAACTTTTACAATATTACAAGCTATGTCAGACAGGATGTTATAAAGTCGGGCGTACAAAGTGGTATTGCGGTGGTATACTGCCCACATACGACCGCTGGGATAACAATTAATGAGAATGCAGACCCTGATGTTGTGACCGATTTGCTTTATGCACTTGACAAAACTTATCCTGACAGACGTGAATTCAGACACGCTGAAGGTAATTCATCAGCTCATCTTAAGGCAAGCTGTATTGGTTCGTCAGCTACTGTTATTGTAGAAAACAACAACCTTGTGCTTGGTACATGGCAAGGCATATATTTCACAGAATTTGACGGTCCGAGAACCAGAAGCTTTGTCGTAAAAATCGTTAAAGATTAACATGATTTCTGTTATATTACAGCATATTAAACACGACAGTTTGGAATTATCCAAGCTGTCTTTTCTTTTTTTGAAAAAAGACTTTACTTTTTGTGCAAAATATTGTATAATTTATCTATAAGTATATGTTATAAAGAATATTGTTTAGGAGTGTTTTTATGGAACCCAAATATAAACGAATTTTGCTTAAACTAAGTGGTGAAGCTTTGGCTGGTGACAAAAAGACCGGACTTGATTATGGTGTTATAACTGAGCTTGGCAAAAGCATTAAAAAATGTGTTGACGCTGGCGTACAAATTGGTATTGTCGTTGGTGGCGGAAACTTCTGGAGAGGTCGCTCAAGCGGTGGCATGGACAGAACAAGAGCCGACCACATTGGTATGCTTGCAACTGCTATGAACGCACTTGCTGTTGCTGATGGTCTTGAAAAATGTGGAATCGAGGTTCGTGTTCAGACAGCAATCACAATGGCACAGATTGCCGAGCCTTACATCAGGAATAAAGCTATGCGACATTTTGAAAAGGGCAGAGTTGTTATATTTGGTTGCGGAACAGGAAATCCATTCTTCTCAACAGACACTGCTGCTGCATTAAGAGCTGCTGAAATCGAAGCTGATATTTTCTTCAAAGCAACTATGGTTGATGGCGTTTACAACAAGGATCCTCATAAATATGAAGATGCTGTTAAGTATGACTCATTGAACTTTAATGAAATATTGTCTAATGATCTGGCAGTTATGGACTCAACTGCTGCTGCTATGTGTAAAGATAATGAGATCCCAATTCTTGTATTTGATGTTCGTGACCCAGATAACATTTTTGATGCTTGTATGGGCAAAGAGGTTGGAACAATTGTAAGATAATTGATTATCACTTAATGAAAGGATTTGATTATATGACAGATGTAAAAGTAAGAGCTCAATCTAAAATGGAAAAGTCTGTAGATATTATGCTTACTGAATTTAGTGAGATAAGAGCAGGCAGAGCTAATCCAAATGTTCTTGATAAGGTTAAGGTTGATTACTATGGTGCTCCGACACCTGTAAACCAGATGGCTGCTGTTTCTATTGCCGAAGCAAGAGTACTTGTTATTCAGCCTTGGGATAAGTCAACACTCAAGGATATTGAAAAAGCTATTCAATCATCAGATATTGGAATTAATCCACAAAATGACGGTTCAGTACTCAGAATGACATTCCCACAGCTTACTGAAGAAGACAGAAAGAAGATCGTTAAGGGTATCAAGAAAACTGGTGAAGATACAAAGGTTGCTATTCGTTCAATTCGTCGTGATGCAATGGAAAAATATAAGACAATGAAAAAGAACGGCGAAATCACTGAGGACGATTTGAAAGACTGTGAAGAAGATATTCAAAAGCTGACTGATAAGTTTGTGAAAGAAATTGACAAACACGTTGCAGAAAAGGAAAAAGAAGTTCTTTCAATTTAAGGTGATTATATATGGCAAAAAAATCTGGTAAGGTTTTTGACGACAGCGTTTTAGTTCCAACACACGTTGGCGTTATTATGGACGGCAACGGAAGATGGGCTAAAAAACGTGGGCTTCCAAGAAAATTCGGACACCGTGAAGGTGCCAAGACATTCAGAGCTATTGCTCGTCATGCAAAAGCATTAGGTATTTCATATATTACTTTTTATGCATTCTCAACTGAAAACTGGAAGCGTCCTAAAGATGAAGTTGACGCTATAATGGATCTTTTTGAGAAATATCTCGATGAGGTTCGTGACTTCATGGACGAAAACATAAGAGTAAGATTTATTGGCGACAGGACAATGCTAAAGCCTGTTTTGCAGCAAAAGATGAAAAAGGTTGAAGAAGACTCAAAAGATTTTGACTCTATGACGCTTGTCCTGGCAATTAATTATGGCGGCCGTGATGAGATTGCTCATGCTGTGAAATCTATTGTAACTGATGCTGAGAACGGAAAGCTTTCTTGCGATGATGTTACAGAAAGCTTAATTCAGAGCAGACTATATACTGAAGAAATTCCTGATGTTGACCTTATTATCAGACCAAGCGGCGAACAGCGTTTGTCAAACTTTCTTATCTGGCAGGCTGCTTATGCAGAATATTACTTTACAAATATTCTCTGGCCTGATTTTTCAAAGAAAGATTTAGAAAAAGCTGTTTTAACTTTTAGTGAACGTAATCGCAGATTCGGTGGAATCTAATAATAACATTACAAAGGATTGGTTTTATAATGAAGACAAGAATAATTTCAGCTGCTGTAGCGATTGTTGTGGCGATTATAATCTTGCTGTTACATAACTATTTTATTTTCCCAATTGCTATTGCTGCTATTTCTGCAGGAGCTGTATATGAAGTAATCAAAGCAACAGGCTTTATAAAATTTAAGCTTCCAATGATTTTTTGTTGTACTTATGCAGCACTTGATTGCTTTTCATATGTTTGGCTAAGCAAGCTTAAACTTATGTTCTTTAACGAAAAATTTATTTTTGGTATATTCGTTGTAGCAATGTGCATTTTCTTCTTGAAAGAGCATAATGAATTCAAGTTTACAGATTTCTTTATTATGATTGCGATAGCTTATCTTGTAAACTATGCATTTATTGCATTGCTTAACATGAACCTATATCAAAACGGACTGTTTATGATAGTGATTACACTTTGTGGTGCATGGCTTGCTGACTCAGGTGCATATTTTGCAGGAACATTTTTAGGTAAAACACCTTTATGTCCTGAGATAAGCCCTAAAAAGACTTATGAAGGCCTTATTGGTGGAGTTTTATCTAACGGTATTCTGTTTTTGATTATAGGCATATTCTATGAGTATGTATTTAACGGTGCACCCGTAAGACTTTACATGCTCTTTATTTGCGGTATGCTGTGTGCATTGTTTGGACTTCTTGGTGATTTGACAGCATCAATGATTAAAAGACAGTGTGGAATCAAGGACTTTGGTAATATTATGCCAGGCCACGGTGGAATAATGGATCGCTTTGACAGTGTTTTATTTGTAGCACCATTTATGCTATATGCATTCTCGCACAGCTGGATATTTATTTAATATTAACTACTCTTCAGGGGGAGCTTTGATAGCTGCCCCTTTTGAATGTTAAACGGTAAGGATAAGACTATGAAAGTTATAACAATTTTAGGCTCAACCGGTTCTATTGGTACTCAGGCATTAGAAGTGGCAAAAATGCATAGTATTAGAATAAAAGCATTAGCTGCATATTCCAATGCAAAGCTTCTTGCAAAGCAAGCAATTGAGTTTAATGTTGAATATGTTTGTGTTTATGATGAAGCAAAGGCTGATTTGTTATCAAGTCTGCTTAAAGATACCAGCATAAAACTATTAACAGGTATTGATGGACTAAACTTTATTGCCTCACTTGATAATGTTGACTGTATGCTAAATTCTGTTGTTGGAATGGTCGGCCTTATCCCGACACTTACAGCAATTGAGCATGGCACTGATATTGCACTCGCTAACAAGGAGACGCTTGTCGCTGGTGGCGAGCTTGTAACTAAGGCAGCGAAGGATAATGGTGTAAACATCTATCCTGTTGACAGCGAACATTCAGCAATTTTTCAGTGTATGCAAGGCAACAAAAAATCTCAGGTTAGAAAGATTATACTTACAGCATCTGGTGGGCCGTTTTATGGTAAAACAAAAGCTGAATTGACTTCAGTTACTGTAAATGATGCACTAAATCACCCGAACTGGAGCATGGGTAACAAAATTACAATTGATTCTGCTACACTTATGAACAAGGGGCTTGAATTTATTGAGGCTATGTGGCTGTTTAAGCTTAAGCCCGAGCAGATTGAGGTTGTTGTACACAGAGAAAGCGTTATTCATTCAGCTGTTGAATATAATGATTGCTCAGTTATTGCACAGCTAGGTGTTCCTGATATGAAAATCCCTATTCAGTATGCTTTGCTTTATCCTGAGAGATTAGAGTGCCCTGTTAAGCCGCTATCGCTGACTGATTACGGTACATTGACTTTTGCAAAGCCTGATTATGATACCTTTGATTGTCTGACTGCTTGTATTAAAGCGATTACAATTGGTGGAACTATGCCAGCTGTTGTCAACGGTGCGAATGAAGAAGCTGTTGCTGAATTTCTAAAGGGCAATATCAAGTTTTTGCAAATCGGCGAGCTTGTAACAGCAGCACTTGAAAATATTGAAAAAACTGAAATCAGATGTTTAGATGACGTCTTGAATGCCGATAATAATGCAAGAAAATTCGTCAGAGATAGAATAATAGATATGTAGAACAAAACTTGAAAGGCGACGATTTATGAGCATAATCATAGCACTTATAATATTTGAAGTTATAATTATTATACATGAGTTGGGACATTTTATAGTTGCAAAGGCTTGTGGCGTTAAGGTCAATGAGTTTGCAATTGGAATGGGTCCAGCAATTATAAAAAAGCAAAAAGGTGAAACACTTTATTCATGGAGAGTTTTTCCAATTGGTGGTTATTGCTCAATGGAAGGCGAAGACAAAGAGAGCGATTCAGACAGAGCATTTTGTAAAAAACCTGTTCCAAAGCGTATGGCAATAGTTGTTGCCGGAATTGTAATGAATTTGCTGCTTGGATATATTTTGCTGATTATTCATACATCGCTGACCGCACCGATTACCACAACAAAGATATCTTGGTTTGAAGATAACGCTAAATCGCAGTCAACTGGTCTTAAGATTGGCGATGAAGTTGTAAAAATCAATGGTATGAGAATTTTCACGCCAATGGATATGTCATATCAGTTCCAAAACGACAAGGACAGTATATTTGATATGACTGTTATCAGAGATGGTGAGAAAGTAAATCTTGATAATGTTGCGTTTGAAACAAACGATAAAACAATGCATATTGATTTCAGAGTGGCATCAAAAGAAGCAACTGTAGGCTCTGTGCTTTCATTCTCACTAAAGCAAACTTTATCTGACGGAAGACTTATTTATATATCTCTATATGACTTGATTACAGGTAAGTATTCAATAAGAGATTTATCAGGGCCTGTCGGAATTGTGGATACGATTGGTGAGGTGATTGACAGCCAGACTGATGAAGAAACTGGTATTGACTGGTCAGGTCTCATTGTAACAATGCTATCAATGGGTGCTTTTATCACAATTAATATTGGTTTGTTTAATCTTTTGCCGTTGCCAGCGCTAGACGGTGGAAGACTAATATTCTTAATAATTGAGCTGATAAGACGAAAGCCTGTACCTACAGAAAAAGAAGGTATGGTTCATCTTATAGGACTTGTTGCGTTGCTGCTGTTAATGGTATTTGTGACAGTAAGCGATGTGTTAAAACTGTTTTAATTGAAAGGATACTAAAATGAGAAGTTGTAAGCCTGTTAAAGTTGGAAATTTAACACTTGACGGTAAAAAAATATACATTCAGTCTATGCTTAATGTACCTGCAGAGCAAATTGATGAATCTGTTTCTCAGGCAGTTGAACTTGAAAAAGCTGGTTGTGAAATTGTCAGGGCTGCTATTCCAAACATGGACGCTGTTAAACTTATTCCAGCTATAAAGAATAAAATATCTATACCGCTTGTTGCTGATATTCATTTTGATTACAGACTTGCAATTGCTGCTTGTGAAGCTGGGATTGATAAAATTCGTATAAATCCTGGCATTATTGGCGACATGGATAAAGTTAAACAGGTTGTTGCAGCTTGTAAAAAAAGAAATTTTCAAATCAGAATTGGTGTAATCGGTGGCTCGATTGAGAAAAAACTACTTGAAGAGTATGGTTCACCGACTGCTGAAGCACTTGTAAAAAGTGCAATGGGACACGTTAAGATACTGGAAGACTGTGACTTTGATGATATTGTTATTTCAATCAAGTCATCAGATGTGCCGACAATGATAAATGCGTACAGGCTTTTGGCAAGTCAGTGTAATTATCCTTTGCACTTGGGCGTTACCGAAGCTGGATCTGAAAGAATGGGTATCATAAAGTCGGCTGTTGGTATTGGCTCATTACTTGTTGACGGTATTGGTGAAACGATTCGTGTATCGCTGACAGACAATCCGATTAAGGAGATCTACGCTGCAAAAGATATTCTCAAATCAATTAATAAAGCAGGCGGTGTCAGGATTGTATCTTGTCCGACTTGTGGCAGAACAAAGATAGATCTTATTTCACTTGCAAAGAAAGTTGAAGATGCAACAAGAGATATTGAAAAAGACATAACTGTTGCTGTTATGGGTTGTGTTGTTAATGGTATCGGTGAAGCAGGTGAAGCTGATATCGGAATTGCAGGCGGAAATGGCTGTGCAGTTTTGTTTAAAAATGGCGAAAAATTATATAAAGTAAATGAGGAAGATGCACTTAGTGCATTATTGAATGAAATAGATAAGATTTAAGGATTGTTACATGAAGATTTATACGATTGCTGAGTTTTTTGAAAAATACAACGACATAATTCCAAAGAGTATGGAAAACGGCGTTGTACATAAAATAATTTTTGATGAAAAGTCAAGCTCAATGACTGTCCTTGCAAAGTTTGAAGTCTTGCAGGACTATGATACTGTGTCTAAGTTTGAAAGAGATATGGCAGCTAAGCTTAGTTTGTCAAGACTTATGCTTAAGTGCAAGTATACTCCAGATATGCTTACTGACGCATATTTTTCAGAGCTTGTTAAATATATGAAAACCGAATGTTCTGTTGTCAACGGATTTTTTGATGGTGCAAAAGCTACATATAATAACGGTAAGTTTACTGTTGATATGGCTCGTGGTGGCGTAAATATACTCAAAAAATCAGGCTTTGAAGCTAAATTCTCAGCATTGGTTAATGATTTGTTTTCTACAAATACAGAGATTGAGTTTGTTGGTGTTACAGAATCTGACAGCGAAGCCTTTGAACGAGAGCAGGCGGAGTATCTAAACAGCATTCCTGTATCAGTCCCTGAGCCTAAGAACAATGAACACAAGGCTAATAGTAAATCTCTGCCATTTAAGAGCTGCAGTGTTGATTTTACAAAGCTTCACCTACTCGCTGATGATGCATTGATTCTTTACGGCTCGGCAATAAGTGGCGACTCTGAAGTAACTGAGATGAAGGATTTATCTGAGGACAAGCAGGGCAGAGTTGTTGTCTGGGGCGAAATACTTGATGTAAATACACGA
>JAFTAX010000011.1 GCA_017458445.1 Ruminococcus sp.
ATCGACTATGAAAAATGCGTAAACTGCGGAATCTGTGTAGACACCTGCCGAGTTCACGCAATCAAGAGAATATAGGAGTTTTATCATGAAAAGACAGGATTATTTGTCGTGGGACGAATACTTTATGGGAATAGCACTGCTCTCAGCTGGCAGAAGCAAGGACAACAATACACAGGTCGGAGCTTGTATCGTGTCTGACGAAAACAAGGTGCTTTCAGTCGGATATAACGGAATGCCAATCGGCTGTAACGATGATGATATGCCTTGGGAAAGAGAAGGCGAAACACTCAATACAAAATACCCTTATGTCTGCCATGCGGAGCTGAATGCAATCCTCAACAGAATCACAGGAAGCCTTAAGGGAGCAAGAATATATGTTTCACTTTTTCCATGCAACGAGTGTGCAAAGGCTATTATCCAGAGTGGCATAAAGGAAGTTGTGTACATAGAGGACAAGTACGCTGAAACAGATTCAGTGAAAGCGTCAAAAATGATGTTTGATTTGTCGGGAGTAAAGTTCCGTCAGTATGAAAAAACAGGCAGAGAAATAAGCGTAAATCTTTAAGATCTTTAATGATTTTTTGAGGTGATTGTTATGAAAAGAATAATAATTCCTTTAATCTGTTTGCTTTATATTTTATCTTTGTCGACTTGCAGCGGGCCACATGACATAAACAGAATGATGTCAGAAGAAACAGAGTTTACTGAGAAAGCTATAAACGCACTGTTTTATGCCATTGATAATAAAGACAGCGAAACAATATATGAAGTGTTCTCGCCTTATGCAAGGAAAAATGATAAGAATTTAAAAGAAAACATAAATAAATTGTTATCTATATACTCTGGCCCGACTGATGCAACAGGCTGGGACGGTGTTGGAAGTAGTTCAGAAGGAGTGTATTACGGGCAAGAAAGTGCGTATTCTGAATATACTTTTCCAATTCGTTCAGGCGATACGTATTACTGGTGCTATATGAAGCTGATGTATAAAAACGACTTCGACAAAAATAAAATCGGTCTTGTTGAATTGGATTTTTATACAGCAGATGAATACTGTATCTGCAGAAATTCAGATGATGAAGAATCAGATGAAGAAGAAAGCAGTGTTGTTGAATCCGATACAGATGATGATGCCGGAGCAGAAGCATATGCCTCTTATGGACTTTATATCTATGCTGAAAAAACAATACCGGAAGATGTAATATGTGTTAATGGCTATCCTTATAAAGTAACATCAGAAACAAAACCACTTGATATCAAAGAAGTAAAAGACTTTTTCAAAAAGTCAAATAGTTTTACGGAATTCAAAAAACAGTTCGGAGAGCCAAATGCAGAATTGGACTATGATCGAATTTATAAACTCCCTGCGAAAAATGGAAAAGCTCGTTATCTGGAACTTGGAGTCGATGCATTTGATGTCAAGAACAAAGACAGAATTTTCGGTGCCGATATTGATGATGATTTTACGTCTATAGATAAGATTTATACTGTTTATAATGAAAACGAGAAATAAGCTTTAAGAGATAAAAATAAAAAACACGTTCAGTTTAATCTGAACGTGTTTTTTCTATGCTATATTTCATCAAGCTCTTTTTGCCATAAAGTCGCCATTGCGTCTGACGGCATTCGCCAGTCTCCTCTCGGTGAAAGTGTAACAGAACCTACCTTTGCACCGTCAGGCAGACATGAACGCTTGAACTGCTGTGAGAAAAATCTGCGATAGAAAGTTTTCAGCCATTTTAGAATCGTCTGGTCGTCATAATCGCCGTTAAAAGCAATCTTTGCAAGACGGTAGACCTTTTTAGGACTGAATCCCCAGCGTATGCCGTTGTAAAGGAAAAAGTCGTGCAACTCATAAGGTCCGACAAGATCCTCAGTCTTTTGCGTCATCTCTGTACCCGTTTCGTCTGTCGGCAAAAGCTCAGGTGAAACAGGCGTGTCAAGAATGTCAAACAAAACTTCTCTCAGCTTGTCACTTGTGCAGGTTTCACCGTAGTATCTCACAATATGCCTTACCAGTGTCTTTGGTATTGACGCATTAACACCGTACATTGACATATGGTCGCCGTTGTATGTTGCCCAGCCGAGTGCCAGCTCAGATATGTCACCAGTGCCGACAACAAAGCCGTTTTCCTGATTGGCAATGTCCATAATAACCTTTGTGCGCTCTCTTGCCTGACCGTTTTCAAAAACAACATTATGGTTGCCCATGTCATGCCCGATGTCCTCAAAATGCTGTGTAACCGACTTTGTAATGTCAACTTCCCTGAAGGCAACACCGAGGGCCTCGCATAGCACCTCAGCATTAGATCGTGTACGTTTTGTTGTGCCAAAGCATGGCATAGTCACTGCAACGATGTCAGAGTGTGGTCGCTCAAGCAAATCCATAGCCTCAACGCACACAAGCAATGCAAGACAAGAGTCAAGTCCGCCCGAAATGCCAAGAACAACCGTCTTTGCACCTGTGTGTTCAATACGTTTTTTCAAGCCCTGCGACTGCATCTGCAAAATAAGATCACATCTGTAGTTTCGCTCGCTGTCGTCATTTGGTATGAACGGTGCCTTGTCAACAAATCTTGTAATAGTAGTGTCGCAAAGCTCTAAGTCAAAGCCTATGCTGTCAATGCCAAAATCAACGTCATAAGCTTCATAAGTCGAGATTTTGCGTCTTTCAAACGAAAGCTTTTTAACATCAATTTCAGATATGGTAATCTCGTTTTTGAAAAGCGTGCTTTCCCTGAGAATTATGCCGTTTTCAGCAATAATATTGTGGCCTGAGAAAACCATGTCCTGAGTTGATTCGCCGTCGCCTGCCGAGCAGTAAACATACCCCGAAACAAGCCTTGCGGACTGGCTTGAAACAAGCTCTCTGCGGTATTTTTCCTTGCCGATAACCTCATCGCTTGCCGACAGATTGCAAATAAGTGTTGCACCTGCCTTTGCAAGATAGTTTGAAACAGGGTCAGCAGTCCACAAGTCCTCGCAGATTTCAAATCCGAGCGTAAGCTCAGGCAGGCTCTTGCAGTTAAATACAAACTGCCCGAGAGGTACTTTTCCAGCATAACCAAAACGGCTAAGGTCAAGCTCGACCTGACTGCCACAGTATGCCGCAAAGTGTCTTGCCTCGTAAAATTCATTGTAATTTGGCAGGCAGGATTTTGCAACAAAGCCTAAAATCTTGCCGTCTTGTAAAACAGCGGCACAGTTGTAAACCTTGCCCGAAGCATATACAGGAAGCCCGACAGCAATAACACCGTCATAGCCTTTTGAAACAGCGGCAATGCTAATCATGCCTTGCATAGCACTGTCAAGCAACGTTCCCTGCATGAACAAATCCTGACAGGTGTAGCCTGTAATACAAAGCTCAGGGAAAACAGCTACCTTGACGTTTTGCTCTTTGCAACTGTCAATCTGAGCGATGATACTTTGCACATTAAAATCAACATCAGCGACTTTGATTTTCGGCGTGCAGGCAGCAACCTTTATATATCCGTCTTTCATATCATTAGTCCTTTCAGATAGATTTTGAGTTTCTGCGAATATTATAGCACGTTTTTCCCTTTAAATCAAGTAACAAAAAAACAGCCCACCTTATGAAAGATGAACTGTTTTGTCATTATTTGTCGTTTACCAGCTTCCGCCGCCACCGCCATGGGTTGCGCCTGAAGATGATGTGTGGGTACTTGAACCGCCACTGCCTGAATCCTTAGGTTTAGCCGTTTTAGTAACATGTGAATACAAGAACATATCACGGCTCTCGTTTACAACCATGCTTCCCTCTTTTGTGTAGTCAGAAGCAGAATCCTGTGCCTTAACCGTTGTGAGCTTGCTTTTCATGATAGATACGATAATAAACGCAATAATCAGTCCTGCGAGTATTGCAATACCCAGTCTTTTCAAAAACGGGAAAGGAAGCTTTGGAAGATGGCCTACATCATAAGGCTTGCCGTTTCTTGCTTCGGTGACATAATCATCGCACAAGTCAGCAAATTTATTGCAAGCTTCATAGTACTCTTCATCCTTAAGAAAAGGCTTGAAAAGATCAGCCATTCTTTCTCTGCCTGCATCAGTTATAGCAGTGATACCATAACCACGGGTTGAAATATACCAGTTGTGACTGCTCATTGAAAGCGCAAGTATCGCACCATCTCTGTTTTCACTCAGCTCAGCGCCATAGCCGTTGTAGTCATAGAAATCATCGGCAAAGTCCTGTGCAGACTGTCCTCCAAAGGAATCAACAATTACAATCGCAACAGCAAATTTCTGGCGGGTGCTTATTTCATTGAGCTTTTGTCTGAGCTGGTTTTCTTCTTGGTCAGTCAAAACATCTGCATCGTCAACAACCCAAGGCTGCTGCATACTGTCAGGTATAACTGTTGGTGATTCTGTGTCGTCAAAAACATCTTCGGTAGCAATATCATAGTAAAAATCTTCGTTGTCATCTGCATATACAGGCAAGGAGATTGCGAAAATCATTATTGCACAAATGAGTGCGGATAAAATCTTTTTCATATCACTCAACCTCCCTTAGAACAACAGCCAGAACAGGTACAAAAGGCCGAAAGCTGCAACACTGAGTATAGCTGTAAGAGATAACAGCCATCTTTTGTATGCTGCCTTGTCAAGCGGAAGATTTCCCACAAACTTGCCTGTTTGTCCGTTCATCGCAAACAAAAACTTCTGATTGTTCCATGTGGTGTTGAGTATCCACACAGGATAAAGTGCATATTTTGCATCGCCGTTTTGCAGATTGATGTTGCTGTTTTCAGGCGTTACAGTCGCATATCCGCTGACAGTAGCCATAAACGCCTCTTCCGTGCTGAATTTCACACGGCTGTTTGCACGTTCAATACTCTGCTCGGCAGTAACATCATACTTGTCAGCCAAGTAGCCCGAAAGATATGCCGTCTGAAAATCAACAGCGTCTTTGAAATCAAAAGGTTCAACAGATTCCATAAGGTCATCAGGCATTTGACTTGATCCGTCAACAGGAACACGCTCAAAACCAATATTTCCACCACGGATAACAGAATAATAGCTTGTTTCCGTGTAGTCATATTTGCTGTCGCTCCAGTTGCGAACCTTAGTTGCGGCATATCGTATGTATGCGTCAACGTCAGCATCAAAGAGCCAGAAAGGAACATAGATTCCCTTAATCTCGTCAATGTGGTTTTCATCCTTGAAGACTTTTGGCAAAAGGCGTTTTCCCTCAAGATGTTTTTTAAAAGCTTCCTTAGCTGCATTTTTGTCAAGCTTAAAGGGAATTACATAGTCAGGCTTGAGCGTACCCGAGAATTGACCTGACAGAACAACAGGGTTGTCACAGTAAGGGCAGGAGGTAGCAGCAGTATTTTCATCACCGATTATCTCACCGCCACAGGATTTGCATATATAAACCCGAAGTCCTGTGGTTTCATCTATATGCCATTCTACACCTGGGCTGTTTTGCCATTCCATCTTGTCATCAGTGTCTTTTTTCAGCTCTTCATCATAAGCTTTAAGAGCTTCCATTTCAAATTCACTGTCACAATAAGGACATTTCATTTTCTGTATAGAGCTGTCAAATTCTATAGCTCCTCCACAGCAAGGGCATTTGTATTCCATTAATTTCGACATCACTTACCCTCCTTGTAAAAGTAAATAATCTGGAAAATAAAGTGCTATCCGAGCTTATTTAACATCATTTTCATCAAAAACGTCGCCACATTCAGGGCAGAACTTTGGAGGATTATGAGGGTCCTCAGGTGTCCAGCCACACTTATCGCACTGATAAAGAGGAGCACCCTCAGGCTTTTTTGAGCCACAGTTTGAGCAGAATTTACCCTTGTTTACTGTACCACAAGTGCAAGTCCAGCCTTCATCTGCAGGCTTTGGTGAACCACATTCAGGGCAGAATTTGCCTGTAGCATTAGCACCGCAAGAGCATTTCCAGCCGTCAGCCTGCTTTGAAGCAGCCTTTGCAGCTTCAGCCTGCTGTTCCTGTCCCATAGCATAAAGGTTCTGAACGTTGCCCATAACGCCACCGTTCTGCATAGCCATACCCATGCCCATAAAGCCTGTCATAGCACCAGCTTCGTTGCTTGCAGCAGCCTTCATAGCCTCAGCATTAGCACCTACCATAGTAGCAGCTGCCATTGTAGGATCACGATACATAGCGTTTCTCTGAGCCTCTTTGATCATAGCCTGGTCTTCTTCAGGAAGAGTTACAGAGCCGATAGCAACTGACACAACCTTAAGACCTCTGAGGTTATACCATTTCTCAGTAAGAGCATCGTTCATTGCGTTTTCTAATTCTGTGTTGTGTGCAATAATCTGGTTAGGACGGATTTCCATATCAGAAAGCTTAGCCAACGCTGGCTGTAAAGCACTGATAAACTCAGTCTTGAGCTGTCCGTCAATCTCATCACGAGTGTATTTTTCAGAAATGTTACCCGAAATTGATTTGTAGAAAAGAAGCGGATCTTCAATCTTGTATGAATATACACCGTTGCAACGCAATGATACATCAATATCCATGCCGATTCTTGAGTCTACAACTCTGAATGGTACAGGGTTTGCTGTGCCAAACTTGTTGTCGATAAGTTCCTTTGTGTTGAAATAATACACTCTCTGGTCCTTACCAGTGTCTCCGCCGTAAGTAAAACGTCTTCCTATATTTTTAAACGTTTCCTTAATGCTTGTGCTGAGTTTGCCTGTAAAGAGAGAAGGCTCTGTGGAAGTATCATAAGTGAACTGTCCTGGCTCTGCACAAACCTCAACGACCTTGCCCTGCTCAACGATGATCATACACTGACCGTCTGCAACAGCAATTCCAGAACCATTTGAGATAATGTTGTCACTGCCCTTTGTGTTGGAAGAACGGTTGCCGATACGCTTTTCGCCTTTTACAGCCAAGGTGTTCTTGTCCATTGCTTCACAATAGAAAAACTCCTTCCATTGATCAGCAAGGTTTCCGCCTAATGCTCCTGCTCCTGCTTTAATTAGTCCCATAATTACGACTCCTTTCAAAATAACTGCATATTATCAATGCAGTAAGATTTACAAAATTTAAAAATTCTATCAACTGATAGATTTTGTAAATAATTGAACGCCGACATTATAATAAAATTATATTCAGCTTGCTATTTATTATCCTTGATAAAGTTAATCTCTTTTTTGATGTTTTTGCTTTTGAAAAGCGGAATGGATATCATTCTCACAATCCAGAATACAGGCAAAAGCACTGGTGCTTTTTTAAGCACAGGATACTTTTTGTTCATAACACTCATCGGTGGAAACAGCCTGAAGAGCAGATACTTTTTCCCACTCATGCGGTTGTAGTTGTTGAGAATCGAGTGCATCTTGTTGCCATAAAGTCCGCTTCCGAAGATAAATTCTGCCATCTTTTCATATTTCGGCGAGGTTTCAGCGTCACCAAACCATATGTTTGACAGCTGGATAATATCCCTGCAAATCTGCGATTTTCCGACCTTGTCAAGCTCGGAATAGATATATTCCCAGTCAAGCTCCTTTTCCTTGTGCTTGAGGTATACATAAATATCCATTATCGAGCGTATTCCTGTACCCTGCTTGCTGTAGTGTTTTTCAAGATGTGCAAAAATATACAAAAACGCCCAGCTTTCGTTAAATTTCCAGACATACGGTGAGTCCTCATACGCCTGTTTCCAAGGGTCAGGAAGTATCTCAAAGTATACATTACCGTTGTTGCCAAAAAGCTGACGGTGCATCTCAACGAGCATTATCGGCTTTTTCCTGTAAGCATCATGATGGTCATCGTCCTCGTCATCATCAGGCACGCCCTCATAGCCGAGAGAAGCCATAATATCCTTTATTCTGCCAGTGTTTTCATCATCAACAAGAATATCGATATCCGACATTGTCCGCATATCTCTCTGCGGATAAAGGTCCTTAAGCCAGATGCCCTTAAGACAAAGGTGACGGATTTTCTCCGAAACGAGTGCCTGTGTGAGAGTTTCAAATTCATAAGTCTGTGTAAATTCTCTTATTATCGCCTTGTCACGTGCCTCAGCCCATTTTTTGTTAAGCTCATCATCAGGTTTGTTCTTCAGCTTTTCAACACCATAGTATGCAATGTTTGCAACATCATGCTTTCTTGCAATAAGCATAAGCTTTTCAAAGCTAAGCTCCGCAGGCTTTTCTTCAGGCTGAGTGTCATTCAGTACGCATTTAATAAGATGCAACAGATATTGACATTCGTTATCAAACTTCTCCATAATACATTTTTCCTTCATTTATGATTAAGTGCTTGCTGCATATTTTCAAAGCCGCAGGTCTGTGAGTAACGATAAGGCAGGTCCTGTTTTTTAGCGAGGCAATATTTTTCAAAAGCTGTGCCTCGGTTGTTTCATCAAGAGCACTTGTCGCCTCATCGAGCAGAAGTATCGGAGCGTTGCTCAAAATAGCTCTCGCAATAGCAATACGCTGTGCCTGTCCTTCCGAGATACCAGTGCCGTTTTCGCCGATTCTCGTGTCAAGCTTGTACGGCAGCGACTCGATAAAATCATAAGCACAAGCGATTTTTGCCGCCTCAATTACCATTTCATCGGTTGCGTCCTTGTTGAGCATTCGGATATTTTCTTCAATCGTGCCAGAAAACAGGAAGTTACCCTGCGGCACATAAGCAAACAAATGTCTTGTTTCCTTACCGCTGTGGAAATCGCCATCGTCTGATTTGAAAACAAGCTCGCCCGACTGTGCCTTGTAAGCACCCAGCAAAAGCAGGAAGAGCGTCGATTTTCCACCGCCTGAAAGCCCAGTCAGCGATATAAAATCGCCCTTGTTTATGTCAAAGTTTACATCACAAAGCACATGGTTGTCGCCGTATGAAAACGACATATCCTGAGTTGTAATCTTTTCAAAGCTGTCATAATCAAGTGTCTTTTCAGCAGGTGCCTCATCAGGTAGCTTTTCAATATCCATGATACGCTCTGATGATGCCAGCACACCGTAAATCCTCGGCAGAAGTCCCGAAAGATTTGCAAAAGGCTGCTGAATCTGGTTTACAAGCTGTAAGATTGCAGTCAGTGTACCATAAGTCATAATGCCGAGATAGATACCTCTTGCACCCCAGACCATGGCAAAAAGATATCCCATGTGGAAAACAAAGCTAAAGCCTGCGTTGGCGGCAATACTGAGTGTACGCCTTTTCATCTGTGCCTTGAAGTGAATGTTCTGATTCTCGGTGTTTGTGTCCTCCATCTGTTTTTCACAGCCGAAAACCTTGACAATAAGCACATTTTCAACCGCTTCCTGAAGGAACGAACGCACTTTGCCTTCCTTTTCCTGAACGTCCTTGTGTAAGGACTTCATCTTTTTTCTGAAAAGCCTTGTAACAAAGAAAAGCAAAAGTCCCGATATTACAAAAACAAGCGTAAAGCTCGGGTCAAGCACTATAAGCACAGCCACAGCACAAATAAGACGTGTAAGCAAGTTTATAAGGTGCGGCACAATAGATGTAACACCGTCTGTGATAATCTGTACGTCCGAGAACATTCTGTTTAAAAGCTCACCACTGTGAAAGCCTGCGATATGCTGGTATTCCTTTTTGAAAATGGTGTCAAGAGCTTCGCTACGCATTTTCATAGCCAGCTTGCAGCGTATGTATTCGGTAATGCTGTTGCAGTAAAGCACCATAAGAAGCTGAACCATAATAACAGCAAACATACCGATACCATAGTGGATAAGCTCGCTCTTGTTGTGGTTTACAGCACCGTCAACAATGCCTTTGCACATCAGTGAAAAAACAATGGCAGAAGCTGCAAATATACCGTTGCCGACAACAAGTGTCAGTATCTTAAAATGCTGTGATTTGGAGTTTTTCCAAAGCCATTTGTATGTTTCTTTATCCTTTAAGTTTGGTTTTAACGACATTTTTCAGCCTCCGAAGTTTAAAAAAGACTCGTCTTATAAAAAAAGACTGCCATAAAAAAAGATACCATTTATATAGTATGGAATCAGGCGTAACATCACGACCTTTTCTGTTGAACGATTTCACCACGCCTATAATATTTTTGTCTTTGATGCCTTGCTCAAGCTGAAGCTGGTTGTCACCGCACATGGTATACTCTCCGTTGTCAGCCGACATTACCCTGTGGAGAACATACTGACCGCTGTCACGCATATAAAACGCAATATCATTCCTTTTTAGTGGCCCGTCAGGCTTTATGAGAGTTACCGAATCACGTTCCTGAACAATCAAAGGAAGCATACTTGTCCCTTTTGGATACATACGAAATTCGCCACCGCTTTCCAGTATAAGACGTATTGTGTCGTCATAATCGGAAAGATTAAATGTCTTACGCAAGTATATTTGCTCCTTTCAGAGTGTCAATAAAGCTTTCAATATCAGCTCTTGCAGTAGCTTCGTCAATATCATATTCTGCAGTCATAGCGTCTACAAGCTCGTCTACCGTAACGTCCGACTGAAGTTTTTCCCAGAGGAATTCACCAGTTGGATTAAGTCTGATAATACCGTTAAACTCCTTGCTTGCCTGACCAACAGCCACAACCATTGTCTGTGAAGCAATTTTTCTTAGCAAAAACCCTTCTTTTATCTTCATTTTTATATCTTCCTTTCGTTTAAAAGCTATATATTATACCATTATACTATTATATAAGATATTATAATTGATTTATCTTTAAAAGTCAACAATTTAATAATGCAAGACAAGTTATAGTTAAATTGCCCAATTTTTGTATGGCGTTTTTGTACAAATTGTAGATTGTTGGGCGAGAAAAATTAAATCTATTGACAAAGAAATCTTTTAATTATATAATTATTACATAACATTTTTTTAAGGAGGATACCCAAAATGAAAATCAAAAAGTTTTTATCCGGCTTAGTTGCTGGTGCACTTGCACTTACAACTTTGGCAAGTGTTTCATCATTCGGCTCTTTTGCTGATGTAGAACCTGAAACACCACTTATTCCAGCGTTGAACTGCAAGGTTAAGTATCAGACAAAGCCAGACGCAAACGGCGGTACAGATATCCGTTTCGTAGCAGAAGTTAAGGACGCAGATATTTTGTACGCTGACTCAGCAGAATGGTACATCGAAGCTGCAACAGCTGATGCACCAGAAGATTTCGAAGAAATCGAAACACAGCCACTTTCACACAAGGCTTACAAGTCACTTATCGCAAGTGGTAAAAAGGTAACTGCTCCAGAAGGTTACAGCTATGTAATCTCAAATCAGGTTGGTAGCTTTAACGAAGGCGACCAGGTTTATGGTGAAATTTTCATGCTCAACTTTGGTAATGCTTGCTATCGTATAGCTACAATTGGTCAGAGCACACCACCAACACCAGATTCAAGCTCAGAAGATTCATCAGAAGTTACACCTTCAGGCGAAGCTCAGGTAATCTGGGAAGGCGAACTTGAACTCAAAAATTGGAACGCTCCAAAGGAACCAGAAATGGAAATCCCTGATGTAGAAGTTGGCGGAATTTTCGCATTTGAAGGTACACCAATAACAGAAGGTAAGAATTCACAGGTTCAGATCGGTGTAATCGTAGGCGAAGACTGGGAAAACCTTGAAGACCCAGGCGAGAACAGCTCATTCACATTCGTAAATGGTAAGGTTATGGCTCGTCTTTCAGCAGATATGGTTGCACTTCTTAAGTCAGGTTCATGCATGAAGTTCAACGGAGCAAACGTTAACCTTACAAAGTTCACATATTATCCAAAGGGCGCTTTGGCTGACGAAGTAATCTGGACAGGCGACGTTGATATCACAGCTTGGTCACAGGACGTATCACTCGGCGTAGCTAACATTCCACAGGCTGAAGAAGGTGGCGTAATTACTGTTTATGCAACAGCAATCGGTGAAGCTCCACAGATCCAGATTTCAGGTAATGACATAGCGTGGGATTGGTTCGACATCAAGGATCCTTCAACAAATGAAGCTTATGACCTTACAGGTACATCAGTTGCAATTGAACTCGACGGAGCATCAGCAGAAACACTTCAGTATGCTAAGAAGCTCTTCGTTAAGGGTTGTGACGTTGAAGTAACTAAGGTTACTTACACAGCTCCAGGCGGAACACCAGATCCAGAATCATCAAAAGTTACTCCAGAATCATCAAATGTAACTCCAGATTCATCAGAAGTTACACCTTCAGGCGAAGCTACAGTAATCTGGGAAGGCGAACTTGAACTCAAAAATTGGAACGCTCCAAAGGAACCAGAAATGGAAATCCCTGATGTAGAAGTTG
>JAFTAX010000125.1 GCA_017458445.1 Ruminococcus sp.
CGATTGAAAAGATTGAACAAAAGCAAACAAATGATTTTATAAGAAAGAAAATCAAGGCTCTCAACTCAAGCATTGAAACTCACAGGAATGATGAAAACGCTGAGTATATGGTAGCTGATGTTTATTCGGATTTTTACGGCAAGGCAAATGAGCTGACAAGGATTAATGATATGGACATTCACCCAAACCAGAAAGGTCATGATGCTATCAGCAAATGTGTTGACAAGACAATTCGCATGGAACGCTACACATACAACACAAAAGCTAAAGATACCGCTGCTCAGAGCAATAGTATCAAAGAGCGTGATAACACAACAGAAATCGCTATAGCTATTTCTGTATTTGCAGCCTTAGTTGCGATTATTATTGCTATAGTTATCAGAGCTAAAAAGCAAAAGCATTAAAATAACGCTCAATTTACCTAAAAAAAGCACCTCATTTTAAGTGAGGTGCTTTTTATTGTGTTTTAAACTGGATGAACCTTATTTTCAGCGTCGGAATGTTCTCCATCAACGCCATAAAGCTTATTTCTACGCTGCTCAAAGAATTTTGGTGCAACCTTCGGGAACATAGCGTAAGTTAAAACGTCCTCTTCCTGCTCTGTCCATTCTGCACATTCTTTTCTCATCTCTTCAAGCTCAGGCTGAAGCAAATCAGCAGGACGGCAAGTTATTGGCTCGTCGCCGTCAAGAATCTTCTTCTGGAACTCAGGGTCAATATCAACAGGTGTTTTACCATACTCACCTTTAACCAGGCCTTTGAATTCCTTAGTTACAGTCTTGTATCTTTCGCCCATAATTACATTAAACACTGCCTGAGTGCCGACAATCTGTGATGTCGGAGTAACAAGTGGTGGGAAGCCTGAATCCTTACGAACTCTCGGAACTTCCTGCAAAACTTCGTTAAACTGGTCTTCTTTCCCTGCCTGCTTGAGCTGTGAAAGCAGATTTGAAAGCATGCCACCCGGCACCTGATAGATAAGTGCATTAGCATCAGTTGCAAGCATTTTCGGATCAAGAAGTCCGCTGTCAATATACTTCTGGCGAAGTCCCATGAAATACTCTCTTATTTCTGTAAGCTTAACAAGGTCAAGCTCTGTATCATGGTCTGTACCCTGGAATGCAGCAACAATAGATTCTGTCGGTGCATGAGATGTACCTAAAGCAAGCGGTGACATTGCTGTATCAACACCGTCAACTCCAGCTTCTACCGCTTTCATAATACACATTGATGCAAGTCCTGATGTGTAGTGAGTATGCAGATGTACAGGAATTTTAACCGCAGACTTGATATCACGAACAAGGGTTGATGCTTCATAAGGTGTAAGAAGTGCAGCCATATCCTTGATACAAATTGAATCAGCACCAGCTTCTTCAATTCTCTTTGCATAGTCCATATAATAATCGTGTGTAAACACTTCACCCAATGTATATGAGATAGCGACTTGTGCGTGACCATTTTCCTTGTTTGCAGCTTTTATCGCTGTTTCAAGGTTTCTTATATCATTAAGTGCGTCAAATATTCTGATTATATCAATACCGTTAGCGATAGACTTCTGTACAAAATACTTAACCAAATCGTCTGCATAATGACGATAGCCGAGCATATTCTGCCCTCTGAAAAGCATTTGCAGCTTTGTGTTTGGCATTTCTTTTCTGATTGTGCGAAGTCTGTCCCACGGATCTTCATTCAGAAAACGGATACACGCATCAAACGTTGCACCACCCCAGACCTCAGCAGAATAGAAGCCTATCTTATCCATTTGTGAAAGGATAGGTTTCATTTCATCTATTGACATTCTTGTTGCAATAAGTGACTGGTGTGCATCACGAAGTACCGTTTCTGTTATATTTAGCTTAGCCATTTAAATTAGTCCTTTCAAAAGCTTTATTATGATTTATTAACCGATAACTGCTAATACTGCACCAGTTTCAACAGCCGAGCTTTTTGTTGTATTGATACTTAAAATCTTTCCTGCACAAGGTGCGTTAACATCGTTTTCCATTTTCATAGCTTCAAGCACCATTATTGCCTGACCTTGCTCAACAGTGTCGCCTACCGATACAAGAATATCAAGTATTGTACCAGGCATTGGCGCTGTAACCTTTGTACCTTCAACTACTGAAGCTGATGGTGTCGGTGCAGGAGCAGGTGCAGGTGCTGCAGCCTGCATAGCTGGTGCTGAACCTGAATCAACCTCTTCAACTGCTACATCATAAGCTTTTCCGTTTACTGTAATGTTATATCTTTTCATGCTAAATTACCACCTATCTATATATTATAACTGAATGTTACTATGCTTCTTTGGAAGTCTTGATATTCTCTTGCCTGCCATGATTTCAAGTGAATTTACAAGAGTATCACGAAGTCCTGCCGATGAAACAATATTGTCAACACAACCGTTTGTTGCTGCAACTGCTGCATTTGCTTTTTCTTTTGCATAGTTTTCAGCAAGCTCGTTTCTTGCAGCTGTCAGGTCATCAACACCTTTGAGCATATCGTGTTCTAAGAATTCAACCGCAGTAATTGGTGCGAGCGGTGAGATAACAGCATCCTCAAGTGCATAAACCATATCAGCATTTGCACCCTTACCAGCAAGTGCCACAAACGCAGGTCCGTAAGCATTGCCTGTCACAACTGATATCTTAATTGTGGTTGCTTCTGCATAAGCGTGAGCAAGCTTTGTCATATCTCTTACAGCACCTGCTGACTCTGTATCATTATTTGCTTCAAAGCCTTCTGTGTCAACAAGTGTAATTACAGGTATTGCAAACGAATCGCATATTCTTACAAATCGTGCAATCTTTGTGCAGTCATTTGATGTAAGCTTGTCATCAGTCTTGTTTGTAGCAACAATTCCGACAGTTGAACCGCCTACAGTTCCAAGTGCTGTGAATGAAGCTTTGCCGAATTTTTCAGACAGTTCAATCACACTGTCAGCGTCACAAACAGCCTCAGCTTGTGATTTTGCATCGTCGCCGAATGAAGCAGAAGGCTCTTCAAACTCATAAATAGGTACAGGCGAAAGATTGTTTTGCGGAAGCTTCAAAAGAATACTCTTTGCTACTTCAATAGCCTCCTCATCATCTTTTGCGACTACTGTCGCAGTACCGTTTGTTGCTGCATTTTCAGCTGTGTTTTCAATACTGCTGTTTGGTGCAACATAAAGCTGTGAGTTTTCTGTTGCAATAACAAAATCAGCAGACTCAGCAAGCATTGCTGATGTTCCTGCACAAGTTCCTGCAACAACTGCTATCTGCGGTACAACTCCCGAAAGATTTGATGTCCACATTAATAGCTCGCCGTAAGAATTAAGTGCCTTGCAGCCGTCATTTAAGTCTGCACCAAAAGAATCATAGATTCCGACAACAGGCACGCCTGTCTTTGCAGCAAGGTCATATATTTTCAAAATTTTCTTTGCGTGCGCTTCTGTCAAAGCACCTTTCTTTACATTTATATCCTGTGAAAATGCATAAACCGGATCGCCCTCAACATAGCCAAACGCTGTTATAACGCCCGACAGGTCAACACCGTCAGCTAAATAAGGATCCAATTCATTGAATGTACCTTCATCAAACAAATATGTCAATCGGGTTCTTGCTTCAGAGCTGTTTTCATTCTTAGCCCTTAATTCCGCAAGATTTGTAATAGAATCAGACATACAGTTTCCTCCAATCATTATAATAAGAATGGTAATGCTTAAATCATTCCAATTCAAACCTATACTATATTTATTATACTATTTTTCAATTACCATATCAAGTCGGAGAAACTATATTTTACTTTTAATAAATCTTTTATTCATTTTTTATACATAGAAAGTAGAATAATATTTTGGTTTGTTGGATTATGTTATAAAATGCCAGTATTTTCAAGCTATAGAGCAACAAAAAGGCCCTGCAAAAGCAGGGCAAAAGTATTCTCTTATTTGTTAATTGCATTTCTCAATGCTCTCAGCTCATCAGGCTTAAGCTCACGGTATGAACCAGGTTTTAGCATACCCAGTTTCAAAGGTCCGATTGAAGTTCTTTTGAGCCTTGCAACCTCAAGTCCGACAGCTTCACACATCTTTCTAATCTGGCGGTTTCTACCTTCATGAATGGTTATCTGCAGCACTACCCTGCCGATTTCCTTATCAAGCACTAAAACCGTTGCAGGCATGGTTCTCTTTCCGTCAATAACAACGCCCTCAGACAATGCTACAAGCTGTTCATCGCTGATATCAGGTCTTACTGTAACACGATAAGTCTTTGATATATGCTTTGACGGGTGCATTATGCTGTTTGCAAAGTTGCCGTCATTTGTAAACAACAGCAAGCCTTCTGAATTCTTGTCAAGTCTGCCTACCGGGTAAACTCTGTCAGGAAAATCTGCGAGCAAATCTGTAACACATTTTCTGTCAAACTCATCGCTTGTCGTTGTAACATATCCTCTTGGCTTATGAAGCATTATGTAATGCATTGCCTTTTTCTTCGGTACGTTTATTCTTTCACCGTCAATGGTAATAAGGTCTTTAACAGGCAAGGCTTTGTCGCCAAGCTTACAAGGTCTGCCGTTTACCTGTACTCTGTTCTGGCTTATTAGCTCTTCTGCCTTACGCCTTGAACA
>JAFTAX010000012.1 GCA_017458445.1 Ruminococcus sp.
CCTGCTTCTTTGCAGGCTTCTGTTCTTTCTTCTTATGAGCAACAGGCTTCTTAACTTCCTTTTTCTCTTCAGCAGCCTTCTTTTCCTCAACCTTAGGAGCAGCTTTCTTCTCTTCTTTCTTTTTATCAGCTTTTTCAGCTGTTTTCTTTGTTTTTGTAGTCTTTTTCGGCTTGTCGCCGTCAGGATTTACATTGTTTGCAAAGTATTCATCAAAGCTTTCAACCTGATTGTTCTGTGTGAAATACTCCAAAACTATGCTTACTTCCTCAGGAGTGAGTGCTGAAACAGTTTTCTTTGTTTCACCTGTAAAGTTATTGATACATTCAATTACCTGAGCATTTGTAAGCTTTAAGTCCTTTGCAAGTTCATTAAGCTTGTATTTATTCATATTCATAGGCAACCTTTTCCTCCTTTAAATACTGCTGTAAAATTCATTCTCATCAATTTCTATCTCATCAAGTCCCTTAGCACAGGACTTTGCAAAGCCGCTGTCTGTAATGGTAATTACTCCGACTCTTTTTCCAATGCCGTACCACATATCGTCCATTGTTACCCCAAGACTGAATATCGGTATCTCTGCACGGTGACACACAAACTTGACTTCTTTTAATGACTTTGGTGAAAAGTCTGTTGCAACAAAAACGGCAACCGCTTCACCACTGTTGCATGAAGTCTTTGTCATGTCCATGCCGAGCTTAAGCTTTCCTGCTTTTCGGCACATTGTCAAAAGCCCCATTTTGTTATTCATTCTCCAGCTCAGCCTCCATACTGTCATAGACCTCGCTGCTAATCATGCAGGAAAAGCTTTTTTCAAAGCGTCTTGCCTTACGTGCTTTTTTAAAGCACTCGATATCCTTGCAGATATAAGCTCCTCTGCCTGATTTACGGCCTGTCAGGTCAAGCGAGATTTCTCCGTCCTTTGACTTGACAACTCGTATCATTTCACGCTTTGGTTTCATCTCATCGCAACCAAGGCACATTCTCATCGGGATTTTCTTTGTCTTCATAAAACCATCTGTTCCTTTTTATATAGACTGCGGTCACTTAATTATTCTTCTGTTTCTTCTTCAGTATCGTCCTCGTCAAAAGACATATCCTTTGCAGCACTCTCGGAAATAATATCAATCTTATATCCTGTAAGACCTGCTGCAAGCTTTGCATTCTGTCCCTTGTTTCCGATTGCCAATGAAAGCTGATTGTCAGGAACAATCACACGGCACTCACGAACGCCCTCTTTCTTTGATACGATAACATCAATAACCTCAGACGGTGCAAGTGCTCTTGCGATGAACTCCTCAACATCATCACAATATGGGATAACGTCAATCTTTTCGCCGTTAAGCTCTTCCACAACTGATGAGATTCTTGATTTTCTCGGTCCGATGCAAGCACCAACAGCATCAACATTGTCGTCCTTGCTTGAAACTGCGATCTTGCTTCTTACACCTGCAACACGGGAAATAGCATTAATCTCAACTGTACCGTCTGCAATTTCAGGTACTTCTCTCTCAAACAATCTCTTTACAAGCTCACGATGTGTTCTTGAGATTTTAATTGAAGGCTTTTTGTCAGGATTTGAAATTCCGACAACATAAACCTGAATGATATCGCCTGCGTTAAGTACTTCGCCAGGTATCTGTTCATTTCTTACAAGATAAACCTCGTTTTTGTCGATTGTCAGCACTGCGTTAAGTGTTGCAGGCTCAACCTTCTGTACAACAGCAGGTACGCACTCATAAACCTTTTCTTCATACTGTGCGATAAGTCTTTCTCTTTCAAAGTCCTTAATTCTGTGCTTGATGTTCTGCTTTGCATTCTGTGCAGCAACTCTGCCGAACTTTGCAGGATTAACCTTGATTCCAACAACTCCGCCGACCTTTGCTCTCTTTGAAATAGTCTTAGCAGCGTCAATGTTGATCTGGTTGCCCGGATCCTCAGGCTCGCCCTCAACAACTTCTTTCATTATCCTTACATCAAACTTGTGTGTTTCAGGATTAATCTCAACATTAATATTCTCGCTTGTCGGATATTCCTTTTTTATCGCCTGGAGTATTCCCGCCCTTATTGTTTCAATAAGCTCCTGCGGGTCGATATTGTTTTCCTGTTCAAACTGGTTGAACGCCTCAAAAAATTCGTTATTCATTTTTCTAACCATTCCTTCCGTTGTATTATTTAAATTATTCATGTATATATCTCAAGCGGTATTGCCGCATAGTTAAAGATACAAAGGCTTTCGCCTTATGTTTATTCCAAATCATAATCGTCATATAGTTTAATATATGCACATTCCTTGATTACGAACTCAATCGGTTCAAGTGGATTGCCGTCATCATCAACAATGTGACAATAAAGCTTTGTCTTATCAAAAGAATCAAGCCCTGCAATAAACTCACGCTGTCCGTCATCTCTCGGCCTTATAAGCTTTACTCTGATAAGGTCGTTGATGCAAGCCTGAAAATGTTCAGGTCTTTTAAGCTCTCGTCCAAGTCCCGGACTGCCGACCTCAAGAATGTAGCTTTGCGAAATCGGGTCCTCATCATCAAGTATCTTGTTAAACGGTCTTGTGAAATTCTCACAGTCGTCCATGGTCACACCACCGTCTTTGTCAATAAAGACCTTGAGATACCAGCTTGAGCCTTCCTTTTCAAATCTTACGTCCCAAAGAAAAAGTCCCTGCTCATCACAAAGTGGCTCAGCGAGCTTTCTCACACGGGCTGCAGTGTTGTTTTTCTCCATATTTTCACTCTCCATGTTACAGGTTAAAAACCCATACAAAATCAAAAGACTGGAAGTCAATTTCCAGCCTTTCATTAAAACTTATTATAAATATTATACCACATAAATTCCGTCTTTGCAAGCATAAGAATAACTATAATCGCAAAGTTTATGAATTTTTTGTAAACCCAAAGTAAACGTTTTTATTTTCCCTTACTTTTCATCATTATTAATGCTGTCAGTATCAAGAAGCTTTGATGAATTGTAATTCTTTCTGATGCCTTCAGCAAAGTCAATTGGAACAGTGAACAGTACACCCGTGTTTGGCATCGACAAATCTCCGACAGTGTTATAGATAACACGTCTTGCCAGGTCAAGCTGGTCGTCCTTTATAACAGACAAAATAGTTCTGTTGTCCTCATCACCGCTGAACAATGCACGGATAGGTGCACTAAGGAAACTACTTCCGAGCTTTGAGAGTGTCATAGCAAGACCAGATGATTCGATAATTGTTGCACCGCCGATTCCTGCTGCAGACAGTCCTTCCAGCAAATATTCAAGTGTGTCTATTTTGTTGAGTATAAAAACCATTAGTTTCATAAGCTTTTCCTCCCTGAAACTGCAACTGTATTAATCCTTTTCCTTTGCAGGCTCAGTTTCTTTTATAATCTTTGCAAGCTGGTCCTTGAACTTATCCGAAAGCTCAAGCTTGTTGTCCTTCCATGTACCTGTCGGTGTGACAACCTTGCATACCGTTTCGTTTGTATCAAGCATTTTCTTAAAATAAGTCTTGTGAACCTTGAAAACATTCTTGTCCCAGTCGGTATCTGAATCCTTAGTAATAATATTGTATATATTATCAAGATTATTCTTTGTGATTGAAGTCTGCCTCAAAGCACTTGTTACAAGCTGGTCAAGAGCCTCACTCATAAACTCAAGATTACCCTGTTTGCCATTTTTGAATACTGGGTACTGCGAAATAAGGCGGACCTGTCTGCCGACAAGCGATATTGCCTGCCCTGCACGGATTGAAATATCATATCCTTCTGCCTTTGATATGTAGTAGAGATCTTCCTTTGGAGTATAGATAATACCGCCTATCATATCAACAATTCTTTCGTATGCACCGTTTGATACAGACGCATAGTTGTCGATTTTTATATCAAATGTTTCCTCAACAGCTTCCTTAAGTGTAACGATTCCGCCTTCACTGTAAACTTCTCTCAAAGTCTTGTCGCCGTCATCTTCCATTGTGAAAGATGAAACAGGCATTGCAACAACAGAATTGGTTTCAGGAGAAATCCTTATAAGAGCCATTTCTGCAAGCACGTCCTTGCCGTTTACATGAACCATAAGCAGATTGGACGATGGAACAGGGTCCGCCTGTTCTACCGGCTGCGGTCCGTTAAGTTCATTTAGCTTATCAACAATAAACGACGCTATAAGCCCGAATACCGCAAGAAACAGAAGCAGTGTTGCAAAATACACCAATGCTACAGGTATCTGGGATTTCCTTTGTTTAGGTTGTTTTTTTACCGGTTCGGACATAGCCATTCTCTCCTCGTGAATTAAATATAATCTGAATCAATAAACCGCATAAAGCAATAATGTTTTACAATTCTTTTTGAAAAATGTCAAAAAGCTCTTGAATAATTATTGTTTTGGGTGTAAAATATATATGGTTAACACTTATTTGTTATCATCAATAAAGAAAACAGGGTTCTTGTTTATATATAGTATCTTTTGCTCAAGGCCTGCTTTCTTTGCCATGTTGATTGTCTGAAAAGAACCCGACCTTCTTTTGTCGCTGTCAACAACGCCGATTATACGGCTCGAGTGATCGACCATAAACTGATTTCTTTTCCGATAACAATCACTTGACTTTTTATCGCTTACATAAATAGTTTCGCAATCCTGTATCACCAAATTATATATGTACTGGTCAAGCGGACTTGAAAGCTCTATTGCACCTTGATTTTTATAGGGTATTGCACAAATAAGCTTAATATCAAATCCTTTTCGGGTAATAAGATTGTGGACAATTTCAGCACAGATAAGGTCAATACCTTCTGCCATGCCTGAAATAAAGGTGTCATAGCCATCGTCCACAGCATTTTCAATAAACAACTGCAGGCTGCTGACAAGGCATTTCATTCCCTGCTTGTTACGGTTTCCACCAAACGGCAAATCACGGTTGCGGTGACCTGTAAAGCAACAAGCTTTTTTTATATTCCAAGAAATCTGTTCAGACATATTTTTCACCTGCACTGTTAGTTAAAAATAGTATAACACATTATTTTACACTTTTCAAGAGATAAAGACAAACTTTTTGCTCTCGAAAACTGTAGTATATAATAAATCTTGCACTGAAAAACGGAGGCATTTTAATGCACTATTTAAAACGCACCTGGGCTGAAATAAGCCTTGACAATCTACGCTTGAATGTTGAAAACTACAAAAAATATCTCGGCGAAAAAACACAGCTGCTTTGTGTCGTAAAAGCAAACTGCTACGGCCATTGTGATGACGCTGTCGTGCCATACCTCGAAAACGAGCTTGGCATAAAATGGTTTGCCGTTTCAAATGTCTGCGAGGCTATAAAGCTTAGACAGGACGGCATCAAAGGCGAGATTCTGATTCTCGGCTACACGCCTTTTGACGAGGCAGAAAAGCTGTCTGATTATAACATTATTCAGGCTTGCACAGAATATGACTATGCAGTAAAGCTCAGCCAGCATTCAAATGGCAAAACGATAAGACTTCACGTTGCAATAGACACAGGCATGACACGAATCGGGCTTCGTGGTAAGGTTTGCGATATATGCGATGATATTGAGAGAATTTCATCGCTTGACAACATAAAAGTCGAGGGCATATTCACACATTTTGCCGTTGCAGACAGCAACGAGCCTGATGATGATAAGTACACAAAAGATCAGTCAGAAATGATAATAGCCGTTGATGATGAGTTAAAAAAACGTGGCATAAGCCTTGATCAGTGCCATTTTCTCAACTCGGCAGGTGGTGTTTATCACTACAGCGACAAAAGCAGCCTTGCAAGACTGGGCATTATCCTGTATGGACTTATGCCAAACCCTGCAAAAGCTCTGCCGTTTAAGCCTGAGCCTGTAATGTCGCTTAAATCCTGCGTTTCACAGGTTAAAACCGTTGAAAAAGATGTCAGCGTAAGCTACGGCAGAACATACAAAACCAGCGACACAACAAAGCTTGCAACAATAACCTGCGGTTATGCTGACGGCTACCCGAGAGCACTCTCAAATGTCGGCGATGTCATAATAAACGGCAAACGTGCTAAAATTACAGGCAGAGTCTGCATGGACCAGTTTATGTGCGATGTAACAGATATTGATGACGTTAAGGTCGGTGATGTTGTTACACTTATCGGCAGTGACGGTAAGGAAACAATAACCGCTGATGATATTGCAGATATGACAGGCACTATCGGATATGAGGTTGTCTGCGGAATATCACAAAGAGTGCCGAGAGTTATAATAAAAGACGGCAGGGAAATAGCAGTTTTCGGCTGATTTAAAAAGACGGAGGTGCAATATGGCATCAAACAAAAAGCCTGCAAACATTAAAATTGCGGGAATAGTTTTAATCCAGATTGCTTTGGTTTGTATCTTTTGTACGGTTTTCTGTGGCGGATACACAGACGTTTTAAACAGCTTTTTCGAAAGCATTGAAGAGTCCGATTCAGGCAAAATGATGGAAACAATGCCTGAATGTGAGATAGAATATCTTGAAAAATCACTTGAAGAATATGAAGCCTACGACTCTGTAAAGGAGTATGTCGAGATTGCTTTTAATTCACTGATGAAGGGTGTAACAAAAGAATACGGCAAGGATTTATCCGTTGATTATGAAGTTACAGATGAACAGGATTTGTCCGACAAAGAGCTTGTCAAAATCCAAAACAACCTTAAAAGTAGCTTTAACGCAAAGGATACTGAAGTTTCAAAAGGCTGTAAGCTAAAGCTTGATGTAACTATAAAAGGTAGCAAAAAAACTGACACCCAGACAGCCACACTCAAACTTGCAAAGGTTGACGGCGACTGGTGCATTGTCGAGAACAATTTTTATAACATTTTTGAATAATCTTTTATTGGAAGGTATTTGATATGAAAGCTTTAAAATCTGCATTACTGTCCATAATGCTAATTGTTACAATAATATCTGTATGCTCATGTGGCGGTGAGCCTGTTAAAACGTCCCTCAATTATGAGCGACCTGTTATAACAATGGCTCGTGCTGTCGATTCAATGGACAGCGAATCATACCTCAACTGCTTTACAGACGGAGCAAAGCTTAAATATATGAAAAGCGATAACTACAATCCCGACCTTGTGAACACAATGCTTCCGTCACAGGCGGACAACAAGCGTCTTTTCAAAGCAAAAGTCGTGTCGGCACAGTCGCTTGATAAAAACGCAATCACAGAACTTCAGAAAGACTATGTAGCCCAATATAAAAAGCGTATAAGCATAACAAAAGCACAGAAAATGACTGTTGAATTTGGCACAATTCAGGGCAACACTGAACAGATTGACAGACGAGAATTAACAGCAGTAAGAATCGAGAACGAATGGTTCATTTACGGTGATGTTATCGAAGAATTTGACTTTGGCAAGGATAAAAAAGACAGCAAAACAGCGTCCTGATTGGGTGCTGTTTTTGTTTTAATAGCTTTTTTTGAATTTTCCTTTACTTTTAATGAGGATTGTGGTATAATATGTAGTAATAATGCTTGGCTCACACAAGCGTTTACAATACCACATCAGAGGTGTTTTAATGCTTAATACAGACGTTTTGAACGACTATAAAAACGACTGGATAAAACGTTGCACATCTATAAAGGATCTGGACAGCTTTTCGTTCGCTGATTTCAGGATAAGCTGGCTCGCAAATGAGAACAACGTTGCTTTTTCTGCAATGGCAAGGATTTTTGAATATCTTTTGCCAAAGCCAGTCAGAACTAATGATAATATAAACGATGATGATTTGTTGCTTGTCTGGGATTTATCTGACTTTCCGCTTTCAGAAGACCAGCGTAAAAAAATCGCAAGCTGTAACAACAAGACCCTCATTGTTTACGACAATGATGGCTTCTCTTTTGATGAGTATTCATCTGACAATATAACCGCTCTCTATTGCGGTAGCATTTATGGTGCGGGCTATAACGATATCATGCCAGATAAAAACAGCTGCACGAATGTACTCGATTTTCTTGCCGCACAACTTTATATGCTTTGCAATCAGGATTTGATTGAAGATAACGTCTATTATGCAGGTCACGGTGAATGTGATAATGCTTCTGCTTTAAAGCTTAGTAATCTGGGCTATCAGCCAATGATATCCTATGATGACGGCAGGTATATGACAGATTACGCAAAAGAAAGACCTGATGAGCTGTTTTATTTTGATAACACCTATAACGGCAATTTAGATCTTTTGCATGAGCTTTTGCTAAAGTGCCTTTTGGAGTTTGACAGGATATGCAAAAAGCATGACATCAAGTATTTTCTCGGTGGCGGAACGCTTCTCGGAGCAATACGTCATGGCGGTATGATCCCTTGGGACGATGACATGGACGTAATGATGCTAAGGGAAGATTATGATAAATTCCTTCAGGTTGTCGGCGATGAGATTTGTGATGATATGTTCTTCCAGTCAAGCGAAACGGACAATGAATATCACAGCATTTTTACAAAGATAAGACTAAACGGCACAGCGTTTGTAACGCAGTATTCCCAGCAGTTTGAAAACATGCATCAGGGAATATTCATTGATATATTCGTCCACGACCACACATCAGACAGCAAGCTCGGTCAGAAGCTTCATGTTTTCAAAACCCTGTTTGCAAGGTCGATGGTTTTTCACAAGTGGGCAAACACACCGATGCATTTTTACGGCAAGCTGAAGCTTGTGTGTAAGCTTGCAACAAGGTATATAAACAAAACCTCAATGCAAAAGCTTGAGGCAATTCAGGACAAAGTTGTCCGCAAGTATAACAGCAAGAACACAAAATATCTCTATGACGGCACGGGTGAACACCTGAGGCACGGTGCATTTCCTGCCAAATGGCTTGATGAGGTTGAATATGCAGACTTCAGCGGTCACAAACTACCCGTACCAAAGTTTGCTGACGAGTATCTCAAATACTCCTACGGCAACTACATGGAGCTTATTCCTGCAAGCCTGAGAAAAGCAGGACATGATATTGTAAAAGTTGATTTTGGCAAATATAAAAATTTTGATAAACAGGAGAGTTAAATGGAAGCGAAAAAGTTGGACATTGTGTTGTTTGTAACCGACAACACAAAAATCAAGGATACTATAAGCTCAATAAGACAGGATAATGCCTATAAAAACGGGCTTATCACAATCAGTTATATGGACTTTTGTGCTGACAGCAATACTGCAAAGGTGTTTGTTGACGAGCATTTTAAATACACTGATGTAAGCGACAAAACAGATGCTCAGGTGTTCAATCTTGCAGTAAAAAACAGCACAGCCGAATACATCTCATTTGTGACAACTGACGGTGTATTTCAGAACGGTGCATTCAGCCGTGCGTTAAAAGCGTTGGGGCACAGTGAAATCACATCATTCCTGCCTGTATTGCATACAGACGAAAAAGATGTTGACTACATCAAGTTTGTAAAAGAGTTTGACAAAACAGGCGAATCGGTTGCAAACCTTGCAGCCTTTCCGTCAAAATTCCATCTCTGTCTTTCTGCATATATCTTTAAAAAGAGCCTGTTTGACGGCGTGACTTTTGATGAAAGCATGACCTACGACAGCGAATGGAAGGCAATTTTAGAAATCCTTGATTGCAAGAAAGAGTACACTCTTATAAACGCAACATATACCTACACTGAGCCTGATGAAAGCGACTATTTCAACTATCAGCCACAGTTTGACAAAGAATGGTACCTCGAGGTTATGGATAACTTCCTGATAGATGCCGTAAAGCCGGGTGACTCAGAGTTTAAGCAGAGATTTATACTCTATCTAATCGAGTGCAGATATGCCTGCAACATGAACGAGCGTGACAAGACGATTCTCTCGCCTGACGAAGCAAATGAATTCATAGAAAAAACAGGTGCAGCACTTAAAAACATAGACGACAAGGTGCTTGCAAACAGCACACCAAACGGCACATCAAGAGTCCCAGCATTCTTCTCGCTCAATATGCTGAGAATGAAGTATGATGACGAAAAGCTTATGCCAACAATCGTATCATCAGGCAAAAACCTCGCAGCATACTATAACGACTGTCTGCTCTGGACACTCGGTGCAAGCAAGGTTGAGTTCAAGTCAATCTATTTTGACGGCAAGGACCTGATACTTGACGGCTTTTACCCTGCAATCTATGTCTTTAATCCTGACGAGATTGAAGTCACAGCACTTATAAACGAGAGCTATGAGTACCCTGTAACAAGAAACCACATCTACGCACTCAATAAGTTTTTCAATCTCTCGGCAAAAGGAAACTACACATTCAGGTTTTCAATCCCAGCGTCCGAGCTTAAGGACGGCACAACAATTTCCTTCTATCTTAAATATAAAGGACAGCAGTTCAGACTTGGCGTAACATTTATCCGTGCACAGACCAAACTCAGCTCTGCTGATTCATACTGGGTTTTCGGCAAGCATATACTCTCATACGACCCAAAATTACAGCACTTCCTTATTGAAAGCCTTACAAAGAAAAGACTTATTGGCCACGAACTGAGATTTATGAAGGATATTTTAAAGAAAACTCAGGGTATGTGGATGATAAAAATGCTTGGCAACCGTATTCTTTATTGGCTCACAAAACCATTTTACAGAAAAAAGATCTGGCTTACAATGGACAAGATATTCAAGGCTGGCGATAACGGTGAATATTTCTATCGCTATGTTAAGAAAATGGCTCCAAAAGGCGTTAAGATTTACTATGTAGTGCAAAACGGTTCTGCCGATTATGTAAGACTGAAAAAAGAGTTCAACACAATAGTCAAGTTTAATACAATCCACCACAAGATTCTAACACTGCATACAGACCTTATGCTTGCAACTCATGTTGATACACTCAACTGCAACGGCTATTATGCCGCAACGCAGAAATATTTCAAAGACCTTTATAATGCACGAATAGTCTGCCTTGCACACGGACTTACGATTCAGAAAATTGCACAGTATCAAAACAGAGTTTTTGATAACACCCAGCTTTATTTCTTTGCATCAAAATATGAGGTTAAGAATGTAAGCCACGAGATATATGACTATTACGACAAGAATGCACTCCAGCTTACAGGCCACGCTCGTTATGACGGCCTTATAAGCAACGACCAGAGAATAATCCTTATCACTCCTACATGGCGTAGAGGTATAACTACAGGTAAGGCTAAAAAGGGTGCAACCTATGCACACAGCGACAGTTTCAAGCATAGTGAATATTACCGCATCTACAACAGCCTTATAAATGACAAGGACTTTATTGAATGTGCAAAGAAAAACAACTATAAAATCGTATATCTTCTTCACCCTGCAATGTCTGCACAGCTTGAGGACTTTGAAAAGGTTGACGGCGTTGACATCGTTGCAGCAACAAGTGATATAAGCTATGAAAAGATTCTCACCGAATCAAGCCTTATGGTAACCGACTATTCAGGCGTGCAGTTTGACTTTGCGTATATGAAAAAGCCTCTTGTTTATTACCACCCTGACACACTGCCACCGCAGTATGAAGCAGGCGGACTTGTATATGAAACAATGGGATTCGGAC
>JAFTAX010000126.1 GCA_017458445.1 Ruminococcus sp.
AGAGTATGAAAAAGAATATACTCCCACGCCTTGCGGACCGATTACTCTTGCGAGATACGGTGCTGTTATTAATGGAAGTATAAGAATCAAAAGCTGATATAAAAAATTATACGCTATGTTTTTCTTTAGGGTTGACATTTTAAGATTTTGCATCTCCAATCTTTTTTGCAGGCACTCCGCCCACAATCTCGCCGTCACCTACATCATTAATAACAACGGCGTTTGCTGCAATAACAGCATTGTTTCCTATCTTTATATCTCCAATGATTTTTGCACCAGGATAGAATGTAGCATTATCACCAATGGTCGGATATTTCTCGTCTTTCTGACCAAAGGTTACCTGCTGATAAAGAATGCAGTTGTTGCCAATCACTGTACCCAACCCTATAACTATTCCGTTATAATGCTTGATACAAAGGCCACTACCTATCTTACACTCAGAGCCCAGCTCAAAACCATATTTAAGCAAAAGCTTTTTTGAAAGTCTTTTTCTTGTCGCTTCTCTTTTAGCAGCCACTGCTTTTTTTACAAGCACCTCAACTCTGAAAGTAGGCATTTTATAATAGCAGCGTATTGCAAACGGCAAAGCGAATTTGCGGTTTTTATATTTAGTTTTATACTCACTTGTCAACAGCCTGAACAATGCTGCCACTTCCTTTTTTATTCTTGCTCCTGCCCAGTAATATCGGGCAGAATCTTACTATCAAAGCTCCGATTATGTACGAAGCTGCTATACTTATTATCGTCACAAAAACGCCTGAAACGATGCCCTTGAGAGAATCACCCTTTTCAAGCCATTTCTTCGTAACAGGCAGTATCTCCTGGAAAAACAGCACAGGAAATTTATGAAGCACAAGAATCGCTATGCTCATCTGTCCCAGCTTTTCAAAGACTGCTGACTTGCATATTAATCGTGATACCAGACACCAGCCGATTATTCCGGCAACTGCACCGAAATAATAAAGTGCAAAGCTGCCATAGATATCCTCACGCACCTGCAATGATGTACCGGTTATCCTGCGGTTTATATATCCCATTACAAAGCCTGACACAAGGCAAGCTAAAGTTATAACAATCGTAATAATCCTGCTTTTGCCACTGATGCTTTTTTTGTTATCAAGCTTTTCTCCTGCCAGCACTCCAAGCTCATACCACACAAGCATGGATACTGATGTTTCAAGCTGGAACGGAAGCCTGAGCTTCAAAAACAAATTCAGCAAGGTTGCAACTATGATATTTACCACTATTGCGACTTCTCTGAAATATGCAAACTTAACTTTCTGCTTTAAACTCTCTATGCCAAACGCTTCAATCACTACTAAAAAATAGCATGGCAAAAACCAGAGTGGTGAATTATATTTCATGCAGTCTGGCTTTGAGTTGCCATAAAGCATAACCAAGGTGTTGTCTTTCAAGTCACAGTTCAGCACATCGCTTATTGACGGCATGATTTTTGCTGCCACAAAAAACAGGAGTATGCTAATAACTGAAAATACAAAGTAAGGTATCAGTATGCCTTTTGCTCTTTTAATGATAAAGCTTTTAAAGCTGTATTTGTGCTTGTAGCAGATTCCGCCAAGCAGGAAAAACATAGGCATATGGAATGAATAGACGTAGGTTCTGATAACACCTGGACTCATGACATGGCCAAGCACCACAAATATTATACAAAGCCCTTTGGCTATATCTATCCACGATACACGTTCTTTCAAATTCCTCACCATTATTCCACAGCTTCAACAGCTGTATCTGTATCTGAGTCTGTATCTGTATCTTCTTCTGTATCTTCCTTCTTTTCAACAACTTTCTTCTTAGATATGAAGATAAATGCATATAGGAATGTGAATGCAAAAGATGCAACAGAGAAGTAAATTCTAACGAATGACAAAATCAAACTCTGAATTATAAGCAGATAAAAATACATTGCTCGCTTTGTTGCAAGACCGTTTACAATCTTTCTCTTTAAGTTCTTATAGAACGCAGTTGCTACCATACCAAAGGCTGTTGAGCCGAGAATTACACCAATCATGCCTGCATCTCTATAGAAATAATAGAAGTATGTTGCAAACGCATTTGATTTTGCTGAGTGGTCGGAAATTCTGATTTCTGTAAATGTTTCAAGCTCGTTGATAACATCTTTACCTGCATTGTACCAATCCATAATATGATTGTTAAAGAATGATATTATTGCAACAGGCAGCTGCAAAACGCCGTACATGGAAAGAGCTCCGTATGTGTGCATATCCCAGACGGACGAATCCAATATCTGAACAGATTTATCAAACAAAGGCATACAGCAAGCAAAATAGAGATAGATTTCCTCAAACAAGCTTTTTTTACCCTGGCTGATACGGATAATCGACAGAGCAATCATGATAACTAAAAGAATGATAACACCGTATCTTATCTTTGCTTTCATTTGCTTTGAAACGACTACACTTTCCTTTTCGATCGCCATTGAGAAAATCAAGAATATGATAAAGATAAGAATTGTTACACGACTTCCCTCTTTTAAGCTCTTCATAAGCAGACAGCCGAGTGTTATGAAAATAAGTCCTTTATCTCTTTTTCCTGAGAAAAAGTCGATACTAAACATTATAAGCAGTGCGTTGTAAACAGGCATGATAAACCATGTATACAATGGGCCAACCGCAGTTCTCAAACTTGTAAGCTGCTCAGAGAAATCATATTCAGCATAGCCCTGCAATGAGGTTCTGATGTCAAACAGCGTTACTCCGCTTCTGAGCAAAATAAATGTTTCGATAGCTTCTTCTGTCAAGAAAGCCAATACCACAAGTCCGCAGATTTTCAGTATCCCGTAATTAATCTTTTCGTTGTCCTCAACTTCTGCATCAGCAGGAGGATGAACATATTTTACCGGATTTGCAGACGATGTTATAATATACCCTGCAAAAAAGCTCAGCAGTCCGACAGCTATGATTAAATAGACCTTGGTTTTAACCTCATATAATCCATATAATCTCATGGTGTACATTGACAGAATGAATGCCCACACCAAAAGCATAATCGTTGCAGGATTATACCATAGCTTTTCGGATCTATAAGCAAAATATGCAAAAATCAGGCATACTAAAATTATGAATATTCCCATTACTTCCTTTTTCCTTCCTTATATAAATCCTACAGATATATCACTATGCAATACTTTTTAAACAATCAAGCAATCTATTGTAATAAGTAGCAAAAGAGTTGTTCTCTTTTACCCTTTCTTTGTTTTCTTTTGTTATCTTTTTATACTCTTCATCAGAAATTGAATAAGCAAGCTCGAGCTTGTCTATTATGCTGTCTTTATCAAGCACGGAAAAGATAAACCTGTCGGTGCCGATAATCTCTCGCATTCCACCTCTTTCCGAACCGAGAACAAGGCAACCTACCGCTGTTGCTTCGAGTGCGGTGTTAGGATAATTCTCAATCCAGAGTGACGGTATTACAACTGTATGCACGCTGAAAAGCTCTGCGATTATTTTATCGTAGCTTAGGTTTCCAAGATATGAAATCTTGCCGTTGCCATACTTTTTCAAAAGCTCATCAAACGTATCTTTATAAATATCAGGAAGCATTCCTGCAACATGAAGCTCGACATCGTTTTTATTCTTTGCAAAGTCACAAAAGGCTTCCATCAGCTGTTCTATGCCTTTAAAATCAATAACCTGTCCATAAAACAAATATATCTTTTTGTCATAGCTGTCAGGCTTTTTAAGCCCACTGTCAGCAAGCATTGAAAAATCAAAAGGATTATTAATGCAGGTTGTTTTCAGCCCAAAACGATTACAATAATCGGTGAGCATCTGGCTTGGGCAGGCAAACTGCTTTATAACTTTTTTCTGAACTGCGTTTCTTCTTTTAAAACATATCCATTTCCATATCCTCTTAAGCTTGCCAGACTTTCCTTTCAGACACTTAGCACAGCACTTTAAGCCGTTTTGATAAGCTTTGCAAAGTGACAAATCAGAACAAATCGACTGAGAATTCGGACAAACCGCACCGTAATCTCTTATTGTTCTTAAGCACTTATAGCCGTCAACCGCTTTAAAAACTGAAATTGCGTGTTCTTTTGCGTTGTTAATATGGATATAGTCAGGTTTAAACCTTTTTATTACAGCTTTCATTTTGCTGACGATATCGTTATCAGAAAAAACCATACCAAGCTGTTTCTTTATCGGATTGACACGTTTTGATATGTTATAGTGACAATCATCAAGCCAGCCGTTATCAAAATTCGGATCTAAAGTTATAACCATTGCTTCGTTTCCGAACTGTTTTAACAAGCTGCGTTCTCTCATGGTCTGCATTTCTGCACCGCCTGATTTATACAGCTCGTTTATTATCAATACTCTCATTTGAAACTTATCTCCCTGATGCTCTGTGATATAATTCTATTTTTTTATTATCACATCGATCAATTTATCATAAAAAAGCTGTGCAAAATATGCTATCACCAAAAGTGACGGCAATGCAACTAACACTCCAAACCAAATCGGAAAAGCGTTGTAAAACATTTTGCACACGCCATAGTATTGTCTGTGGAAAAGATATGCACACATACTTGCATAGCTGACAGGCAACAGCAGCTTGTTTATATAAGGTAGGTTCTCAAGAAGCTTGCAAAGCTCCATTACTGCAATAACAAACAAGCCTGCAATAACAAAATCTGCGACACCTTTTAGCAAATCTGATGAAACAAATCTGTCTTTGACAAATGACATACCCACAAAGCCTGCTACGCCAACAATTGCATACACCCAGTTGCACTTTACTTTAAACTTTACATTTGCAAGCAGCAGTCCTAAGCTATACATCGGGAACCACAGAAGCAATCTGTGGTCGGTGTCCTTAAATATAAGCTTAATGCTGATTAGCACAGCGTAAATTGCCACGCAAACTGCAATTTTTGACGCTACTCTCTTTCTTGATATTATAAGCGGTGTTATTGCATAAAACAGCAGTATCATGCACACAAACCAGATAGTTGACGGTATAGGCGGAATGATACAGGCAAGTCCTGTTAATGTGAGTATAAGCTCTTTAACCGATGTAATTGAATCTGTGTTAAACAACACATACAAAAGATAAAGAGATATACACGACAGGAAAAACATCGGATAGATTCTTAAAAATCTTCTTTTATAAAAATCTCCCAGCTCACTCAGGCTGTTAATACTTTTCTTTCCGAGAAAGTAACCTGAGATAAATATAAACGCACCAAGCACGCCTGATGTTATATCCTCTGTGATATGATTTACAATATCATAATTAGCATACTGCTGCAGATGCCAAACACCCACAATCCATATCATACACAATGCACGAACATAATCAATATATTTTATTCGCTTGTTTGTTTTTGTTTCACTCATGCTAATTTCCTATCAAAGTTTATCAAGTACATCAACAAGGATATCTGCACTCTTTCTCCAGCTATACTTTTCAAGTACCTTTTCAGGCGGAGCAACTGGCTCCGACATTGTCTTTTTCAAATCTATGTTATCATAGTCTGACGGGTCAATATAGTTTGCGGTATCTCCATACACCTCTCGCATTACAGGTATATCCGACACAACAATTCTCGGTGCACCGCAAGCAAGTGCTTCAAGCGGTGGTATTCCAAAGCCCTCGTAAAATGACGGGAACAAAAATGCTTTGCAGTCACGCATAAGTATCTTTGCTTCTTCGTCCGATACTCTGCCGACATATTTTACATTAGGTGATTCGTCCTCAAGTGAACTTACTCCAAATGTTTTCGGGTCAATGCCACCTGCGATTAAAAACATATCGTCAGGGTTTTGCTTTGCAGCTTCCATTATCAACTTGAAGTTCTTTGTCGGTGCAATACTTGACATTGAAAAATAATATGTGCCTTTTTTAACTCCGTACAGGCTTTCGGAATCGCCCTTTGTTTCAAGTCTTTCCATGTGCTGCCATGCATTAGGCACGACTGTGATTTTACTTTCTGGATATTTAAAATATCTCGCAATCTCTGATGCAGAAAAATGTGATACTGCAAGAAGCTTCTTTGCTCGCTTTACAGCTATTTTCTTTTCAAGCGTTGTCTTGAAAACATGGTATCTGCTGAAAAGCTGTGGATTAACCGTTGAGTTTATATCGTGAATACAAACTATATCAGGCTTTATCCATGGTACGTTTACTGCAAGATGAATACCTACAGAATGATTCCTCTTAAGATACCAAGGCAGTATAACGTTATACCAGAAAAACTTAATATCCTTGCCGTAGTGAACGACCTTGATATTTTTATATTTATACGGAACCTTAACACCCTTCGGCACTACCAGCTCCAGCTGTATATCATGACCTTCAACGGCGTTATCAAGCTCTGCGATAAGCTCCCAGCAATAGCGGACAACACCAACTAATGTTCGCTTTACAAAAACGCCGCCAATTGAATATTTTTTCATCAATATTTCAATCCTTACTCTTATTTATTGCTATTATCGATGAGAAAAACATCGTAAAATGCTTCACGCTTTTTCCTCAGCACTGTTTTTTCATATTCCTTAGCCTTATTAAAATTCTCTTTTGCAAGTAAACTCATATCGCTGTCTAAAACTCTGAGCAACGCTTTTTTGAATTCAATACTGCTGCCTTTATGGAAAAGGCACATCTCCTGCAAAAGCTCAGGTGTTCCTGCAATACTTGTACCAATGCATGGGCAACCTCTGCTCATCGCTTCGATAACAGATCTTGGCAGTCCTTCCTGCTTGCTTGGCTGTACATAAACATCAAGGCTGTCGTAATAAGCGTTCATCTTGTCCGCCGGCAGACTGCCCATGAATTTCACTCGGTCAATCACGCCACATTCAACCGCAAGGTCATGCAAAAATGTATTTTCCTTTGCACCAGTAACACCGCCAGCAAGATGATACTCAACATCATACCCCTCGGCAACAAGCTCTGGCATAGCTTTTATAACATATTCATGCCCTTTATATCGTGTATCTATTGCAGCTGCTGTGCCTAAGACAATCTTGCCTTTTTTGTCAAACTGGCTTATCTTTTCAAGCCTTTTATACAAAACAGAATCGTCAACCTTTTCAAGCACAACGTTTGAACAGCACACTGTCTTGCCTTTTGTCGGATAACGCTTTTGCAGAAACTTTGTTGTTACATAGTAAACATAATCTGCTTTACCGATAATGCTTCTTGTTTTGTAGTACATATAAGGAGCAACAAGCTTACCGAGCATACCGTGGTTCCAGTAGCT
>JAFTAX010000127.1 GCA_017458445.1 Ruminococcus sp.
CTTAACAGAGCTGAGCGATGTGTTGCCTTTGCCTCGTATACCTACATTCTTTACAGCTTCTCCGTCTATGACGACGTTACACGAGGAATATTCCTCGTTTTCACAGGTTTCTAAAAAGCTGTCCCAGTCGTCTATTACTATGTCAAACGTATGCACCTTTGAGTCGTCAAAGATACGGTCCTCATAGCCTATAGCCTTGACTGATGTTTCAACTCCGAACAGTTTACCGTTACAGAAAACAAGGGCAAGCACAAGCGTTAACGCAACGACAACGACACAAATCTTGTCTATATTCTTATGTGCTGACATATAATCACGCCCTTTATCCCATGTAATCTCCGTTGTAGCTTACCAAAACTGCACTCTCAACGCCGTCCATTCCTGCAAGCTCGTTTACAAAATCGGTGTTGTCGTCCTTTAGACGAATCTCGGTATTAAGCTCAACAGAACCTGCTTGTGCGGTCTTACTCTTGACCACACATCGCTCTGTTTTGCTGTCTAAAAATGCTTTTGCTTTTGTTTCGCTGTCATGGCCGTCGCAACGTATTACCACGATGTATGGATTCTTGTGTGCCTTGCGGTTTACAAACACAAGCAATATCACGCCGATTATTACGCTTCCTACGACTGCAAGAGGTATCATGCCTGCTGCAAGGACAATTCCGACTGCTATCGACCAGAATAAAAACGCAATATCAAGAGGTTCTTTTATTGCTGTACGGAAACGGACGATTGACAATGCACCGACCATACCAAGTGAAAGGACTACGTTGCTTGTAACGGCAAGGATTACTACTGTGGTTATCATGGTGAGTGCGACAAGAGTTGTTCCAAAGCTTGCTGAATACATTACTCCTGAATATGTTTTCTTATATACAAGGAAGATGAATAGTCCCAGACCGAACGCCAGCACAAGTGCTATTGCCATGTCAAGTATACTGACGCTTGTTACGTTTTCTAAAAAATTCGACTTGAAAATATCATTAAAACTCATTACTTATACTCCTTTTTATCCATAAATACGACAGGCTGCATATTTTGAAAACGCACCCTCACGCCTATCTGCAAGGGCTACCGCATCCCTTATTATATCGGGAAGAAAGCCGTCCCATTTGACTTCAAGTATGATTGAATCTGACACCGGAACGGTCACACAGTCGGGATTTAGAAAATCCGTACAATTGATACCGCTTCTTATGTTGTAATCAAGGGTAACACGAACATTGCCCGCAGGATAGATAAACGGTTCTCTAGTATAGTCAACTATTGTTTTCGGAGCAAGCTGCTCCAGCTTCATTTTTGAATAAAGCTCTCTGATAAGCTCATGCTCAGACTCAAGCATCCATTCTATATCGCCGTCAACTATGCTTTGTGCCTGCTCTTTTGTCAGCGGTGCTGTTTTTTTGTTGCCAAGTCGGTCATATTTGCTTTTCTTTTCAAGATGTATAACCGATGTGTCGCCGTTATAATACCTGATTCGAAATTTTTCACGCCTGCTTACGCCGTTTATTTTTTGCATCAGTGCTTTATCATCAGGATTGTCAAAATAAAGGCTGCGTACCAGATATTTTCCGTTTATGGTATGTGGGTCCCGACAGGCAACTGCGGAAACTTACGGCGATTATGAGTACAACGTGCTTGATGACGGAACAGTTGAGATTACTAAGTATAATGGTGATGCAGACGAAGTTGTAATTCCATCAAGAATTAACGGCAAGAATGTGACAAGTATTGGTGGTTGGGCATTTGCTGATAACGATGACTTTACAAGTGTAACAATTCCTGACGGCGTTAAAGCTATTGGCGACAGTGCATTTAGTGCTTGCTTTTATCTCCAATCTGTAACAATACCAGGCAGTGTTACAACTATTGGAGAAAGTGCATTTTCTTGTTGCGAAGCTCTTGGAAATGTAGTTATTAGAAATGGTGTTACAACTATAGGTGCAAAAGCTTTTGATTATTGTGATGTCCTGAGCTGTA
>JAFTAX010000128.1 GCA_017458445.1 Ruminococcus sp.
CAGAAAATTGTATATTTTAATAAAAATTATGCGTAAAATGGGGAAAAACTGTTGACAAGTCCAAAAAACAGTGCTAAAATGAATATAGTCATCGTCTATAAAACACATACGAGGTGCAAAATGAAAAAGCTAATAACAGTGTTTTTAATAATAATTATTAGCCTGACAGGTGTTACGATAAATTCATTCGCAGCAAACCAGACGGGAAAAGTCACAGCCGACGTGCTTAATGTGCGTTCAGGTCCAGGCACGAATTATTCTGTCATCGGTACGGTCTACTACAACAATACAGTCACCGTAACCAATACAGCGTACGATTCGTCAGGTGCAAAGTGGTATAAGATAACCTATGTCAGCTCTGGAACCAAAACAGGCTATGTGTCATCAGCTTATGTAAAGATTACAAGCTCAGGCACATCATCAGGTGGCGGAACATCATCAGGCACAACTACAACCGTTACAACAAGCAGTGATTTTGAAGCATATATGAAAGCACAAGGCTTCCCTGAAAGCTATAAACCAATGCTCAGAGCCCTGCATAACAAACACCCGAAGTGGATATTCAAAGCACAAAAGGTCGGAATAAACTGGTATGATGCTCTTGATGAAGAAATGGTGCTTGGCCGAAACCTTGTCCATCTTGATTCGCTTGATTCGTGGAAGTCGATGGAAAAGGGTGCATACAACTTCACGGGCAACTACTGGATTGGACAGGACAGCTATTATTGGGTACCAGCGTCAAGACAGATTGTAGCATATTATCTTGACCCGAGAAACTTCCTTGATGATACATATATCTTCATGTTTGAAAATCTGTCATATAATCCGTCAGTGCATACAATCTCAGGTGTGCAGGCGATTCTTGCCGATACCTTTATGAAAGGCTCATACAAAACGCCTGACACAAAAGAAACAATATCCTATGCAAAAACTTTTATGGACGCAGCAAAGCGTTCGGGCGTGTCACCATATCACCTTGCGTCACGTTGCAGAAACGAGCAGGGCGTAAACGGTGCACCGCAGTCGCTTGGTACAGTCAAGGGCTATGAAAATTATTTCAATTTCTTTGATGTACAAGCCTATGCAACGTCCACCATGACAGCCGCACAGATGGGCTGTAAGTATGCAAAAACAACAAATGCAGCATACCTGCTGCCTTGGACAAATCAGTATAAGTCGATAGTCGGCGGTTCAATTTTCCTTGGCACAGGCTATATAACAAAACAGCAGGACACACTCTACCTGCAAAAGTTTGATGTGGTTGACGGCGGAAACGGCTACTATTATCATCAGTATATGACCTGTGTTTTCGGACAGGCGAATGAAGCCGCAATGCTCAAGAATGCCTATACATCAGCACTTTTGAATTCAGCACTTGAGTTTAAGATTCCTGTCTATAACAATATGCCGTCTGCGATTTACAAAAAGCCGACAAGCGACGGCAACAACAACAATTTCTTAAAGTCATTGTCAGTAAACGGATATAGCCTTGCACCTAATTTTGATAAGTATACAATGGTCTATTCCGCAACAGTTAATGACGATATTGACAGTATTAAAATCTCAGCACCAACTCTTAGCGGTTATGCAAAAGTAAACGGTGCAGGAAATGTTGAGATTAGTGACGGCAATAACAAAGCAAAAATCTCCGTAACAGCACCGAGCGGTGCTAAGCGAAACTACTATATAAACATAACCAAAAAGCCGGGCAATTATCCTGCTGCGGTCAAGGGCTTTAAGTCAAAATCCGATATTAACAGCATAAACCTTTCATGGAATTCTGTTAATAATGCAACAGGATACATAGTCTATGAATATGATACATCAAAGAAATCATATGCAAGGCTTACAAAAACCAAAAACACAAGCTTTAATGTAACAGGCTTGAAGCAGGCGACATCTCATAAGTTTGCAATAAGAGCCTATAAGACAGTAGGCGGAAAGGAATACTTAAGCAAGACTTTCCCAACCCTGACTGCGTACACATACCTGCCGAATGTTACTAACTTCAAATCAGCATCAGACATAAATTCAATCACGCTGAAATGGAGCAAAACTAATGGTGCAAAAGGCTATGTAGTCTATGAGTATGATACAATAAAGAAGTCTTATGCAAGGCTTGCAAAAGTAACAGGCACAAGCTATACATCAAACAAGCTGCCAGCTGGCTCAGAGCATAAGTATGCAATAAGAGCGTATACAAACGTTGACAGCAAGGAAGTGCTTAGCAAATCAGTGTCAGCATGCACAGCCTATACATATCTGCCTGAGGTCAAAAGCTTCAAGGCAACGGGCGATATAACAACCGCTAATCTGACATGGACAAAGCAAAGCGGTGCAAAAGGCTATGTTATCTATATGTTTGACGAGGCAAAGAAGTCTTACGCAAGGCTTGTTGAAACAGAATCCAATGTTAATGCATACACAGTAAAAGGCTTAGCAGAAGGAGCTTCACATAAGTTTGCAATAAGAGCATATAAGAGCGTGTCTGACAAGCAGGTTTTAAGCAGGACATATCCTGTTGCCACAACCGTTACAAAGCTAAGTGAAGTCAAAAACTTCAAGGCAAGCTCTGATGTAAACAGCATCACACTTTCGTGGAACAAAAACAATAACGCACAAGGCTATGTGGTTTATGACTACAACTTTGCCAAGAAGAAGTATACAAGGCTTGAGCAGACTAATGATACAACAATAACAATAAACGGCCTTGAAAAAGCGTCAAATCACCAGTATGCAATAAGAGCCTGCACAATCGTTGACGGAAAAGAAGTCTTAAGCAAAACTTTCCCGACAATCTCAACGCATACATATCTGCCGACAGTCACAGGCTTCAAAGCTAATGCAGATTTGACATGCATCAAGCTTAGCTGGAGCAAAACTGACGGTGCAAAGGGCTATATAGTATACTACTACGACAAAGAAAAGAAAAACTATGTCCGCAGTGTCGTTATCCAGAATCCAGATACTACTACATGGACATATCAGGGCATGAAGCCGCAAACAGATTATCGCTATGCAGTAAGAGCTTTCACAAAAGTCGGAACAAATGAAATTCTCAGCAAATCAAGCGTTGTAGTAAATGTCGGGACCTATGTCCCTGATGTGCAGAATTTCACTGGTAAGACAAAGGGAACTGGTGCAGAGCTTAGCTGGAAAAAGATGAACAGTCCGCAGGGCTATGTGATTTATCAGTATAACAAGTCGGCTAAAAAGTATGAAAGACTTGCAAAAACAGCAAACGTCACATCTTATGTGATTAAAAAAGCAGTACTTGATAAATCAGACATCTTTGCAATAAGAGCATATAAAACGCTAAATGGCAAGGAATACTTAAGCAAAAATCCTGTAAGCGTTTCAGTCCAGCGAGTAAACACTCTTGCAATAGAATATCCAGATGAAGAGTGTGAAGCCGAGGACGACATAGTTTCAGACACACAAAATGATGATAAACAAGAAACAACACCTTATTTAGATGAATAAGGTGTTGTTTTATTTTGTAACACAGTGAACATCAACGTTAATAACAGTCGCTGCCTTTAGTGCGTCATAGTTATCCTTATATTTAAGATAAATCTCGGGGTAGTAAAACCTGATACGCCTGCTTAAATCGAACACATCACAGTCAAGAGTGAAAAAGACACGATTAAAAGTGTCGGTGCATTCACGCTCGAGCTTTTTTTCAACCAGCCTTGAGATATTATCCTTGTCCGTCTGGCTAAAACTGCTGTTCACCGTGTTTGCCAAGAGGGAAATATCAACGTTGTAAAAAATTCTGTTGTCCTTGATGTCAATATCCGACTTGTATTTTTGGCTTATAAGATTCACACCAAAATCCGTGCCGTTGTAATCAACATTCACCATGCCATAGTTCGTGTGATTGTTGATAAGATTAATACAACGGGTCATATCTCCATCAATCTCTTTCACGATTTTTCCATTTTTGATAACAGCGTTTTTGTCAATGGAAATAAGAGATGCCTTGCCGGAACCACTGCTGTCCTCCTGACTTTGTGATGATTGATCCTGCTCAGGCTTAACGGTGACAACAGGCAGCATAACCGCCTTGTCAGGCTTTCTGCTTTCGTTAATGAATTCCACCATAGTTGACGGAGCAGCACTGCCTTTTTCGCTGTACATATCGATAATCTCGGTGAAGTTTTCCATTGTGATAGTGCCCGTCGGAATCTGCACATTCAAAACATCTTGTGCAGTCGTTTCAGACAAAACGACCTTAACGCCAAGAAAATTATCCTTGTTTCTGATAAAATAGCTGAGCAGCTCGTCAGGCTTTGAAAGGTCGGTGTCATGCCCGATAACAATAACCTGATTATGCCCGATAAAAATGTAGTTTCCAAGCTGATTTTCACAAAGCGACATAGCCTCATTAAATGTCGGAGCAGTGTTTGAGATAACCCGTGTGTTTGTCTGGCTCGGGTCAATCACCGTGTCAGTACCCGAGCCGTCCGTCTTGAAAATCTGCAGTGTCACAGTACAGCCTGAATCGTCTTCATCAATCCCGACAGCGTGTACAAGCGTACGGTTTGAGATCTCGATTGAGCTGTCATTTTTAAACGCAACAAGCCCGAGAAGGAGTATAATTATCCAGATAAAATATCGCTTCATTTACATCACCTCCTGAACATTCTGCCTGCGTTTAAAAAGTAGTAAACATAGCGGCACGAACGTGATAAGTGTCGCCGTAATAATCGCCTCCGTGTTCGGTGCAGCAATAGATTCCCAACGCTCATCAAGAATAATAGGGAGCGTCACCGAGCCTGCTAAAACGAGTATCACACCATAGCTGAGGACAGAGTGTGCCTTCGGGAAAATGTGGTGAATACAATGGCCTGCCGAAATAGTGAAAACCGACAGCTTCACCAATGCACAAAGCGTCCATAACATCATTGAGATAGCTTCATAATGCTCAACTATTGTCGTCTGCGAGTATGCCGAAAGCGTGAAAAACGGGAGCTTTGAGAGATAAATGAAATCTCCCAGTACGATAATTGACGTCAGTGCAGAGATGAGCGATACAAATAGCTTTACCCCAAGGTATAAAAACGCTGTCTTGGCAGGTTTTGATTTTAATGCACCAAGCAGTATGACAAATAATGCAAGCTCTTTTGATGATGCAATAAACTTTGGCGATGACTTCAAAACCTCAAATGCAGGGTTTCTGACAGCCAGATTCAGCTCATAAAAATCAATGTGGTGCTTAAAGCCTGTGAATATAAAAGCAAGAGCCAAAAGCGTTATGATAACGATTATGCTTGTTGCCCTCGCAACTGCTGACAGCCCTGTCTGCGATACATACAAAGTTGCTGCAAGGGTAACGATAACAACAGACCATGCAGAGTAAGTGTCCGAAAAACAGTACTGCAAAAAGAACGTCAGATCGCCGAGCGTCTGAATAATAGTCCAAAGACAAAGCAGCAAAAACAGCAGACTTAATGTAAGTCCCAAAGCTCTGCTTTTTGAGCTTGCAAAAGTGAGCAAGCCTTTGCCGTCATGCCTATTGTAAAACACAATAGCAGGTATCAGCAAAACACCCTCGATTATAGTCGTGACGACCAGCGTTATAAGCACCAAAGTGCCGTTGTCAGTCTTTGCAGGGATATAAGTCATAATGTTAAACAGCTTGCAGCACAAAAGCAGAGCAATAAACTGATATGACGATATCTTTTTCATAAAAACACCACGCTTTTTGTTATTTGTCCGTGTAATCATCAATTGTCGTGCGACTTTTTTCCATAGTTTTAAAAGATGACCTTCCAAGCACATCAGCACTGCCTTTTTTAGAAAAAGGTGAAATCGGCGAGGTAAAAGGAATGTCAAACTCATTCATCGAGCATACATTTGCAAGAATTAAAACAGTGCAGATAGCGATGCCGAAAAAACCTGCTGCACCGCCTGCAAAAATGTATGCAAGCCTGAGGATTGATGTCTGCTGATTAAGGCTCGGTATGATGAAAGATGAGGTAGCCGTAAGCCCGACAATGATAAGCTCAGGACCAGAAATTATGCCACTTTTAACCGCAGCATCACCGATAATAAGTCCTCCGACGATTGATATTGCACTGCCCATAGCGGTCGGCAGCCTGATGCTCGCCTCACTCATAAGCTCGAGCAAAGCCATGATTATAAGCACCTCGACAAACAGCGGATACGGTGTCGCCTGTTCTGATGCCGAGAGATTGAGCATAAGCTTTAAGTTCAAGATTTCAGGGTGATAGCTTGCCGCCGCAACATAAATGCCAGGGAAAGCAGTCGCAAGAAAGAAAGCAAGAAACCTAATCCACCGCAAAAACGTCGCAAAATAGCTGTTCCAGCAGTAGTCATCAATCGTCTTGAAGTTCTCAACAAACAGCGTCGGACAGATAAGCGAAAAAGGCGTTCCGTCAATTAAAACGCAAACCTTGCCCTCGTTTAGCTTGGTGCATAAAACATCAGGCCGCTCGGTACTGCCCACATTTGAAAACAGGTTTTTGTCAATGCCGTCCTCCAAAAACGAGCGAACATAACCGCTTGAAATAATCGTGTCAAGCTTGATAGAGCAAAGCTTCTTTCGGATTCGGTCAACAATCTCGTGCGGTGCCTTGTCCGTCATGTACACCAAGCATACATCGGTCGATGATTTTTCACCAATCTGGTGCATTTCAAACCGGAGAGACGGGCTTTTCAAACGACGCCTTACAAGAGAAATGTTTGTCCTGACAACCTCAGTGAAAGCCTCCTGCGAACCCATGATGTTATGCTCGCTTTTCGGCTCAGTAATAGCCTTTTTCTCAAACCCCTGAATACCGAGAGAAATCCCTTTAGGCACACCGTCAATGAAAATGACCGCAAAGCCCGAGAACAAATCCTGCACAACACCGCCGTAATCATAGAGAATGTGCCTCTCAGCAGTGAGCAGGCTTTTCCTTGTGAGAAAGTGATATACTGCCACTTTCGGCTTTACGTCAGGCGGTTTGACGAGAGCCATCAACGGCTGAAAAACAAGCTCAGCCATAGCACTCGTCGATACCATACCTTCAATTGTCACAAGTGCACAGTCAGCACCACAAATGTTTATCTCAACAATGTTTAAGTCCACCGTATTGCCCATAATCGTGCGGCAATCGAGCAAAATCTTATCAAGAGATGAGGCAATTTTATGATTTTTATAGTTGTTAAAGTCGGGATTTTTGCCCATATTAGCTCCTTTCAATCGATAAACAAAAACTAAGTACCATTCCTTGATATTATTAGCAGACAATGGCTGAATATTCAGCCAGATGGAGCGAATATTAGTAATAAACACATTTATAATAACGGAGGATAAAGCTTTGCTGATAGTATTTTTTCGTGCAATAATTTTGTATATCATAATCATTTTTTCAATAAGGCTGATGGGAAAACGCCAGCTCGGCGAGCTTCAGCCGTCAGAGCTTGTTGTAACAATACTCATGTCCAATATAGCGACCTTACCGATAGAGGATATTAATATCCCAATGCTCATGGGTGTGATACCGATATTCACATTAGTCTGCCTTGATGTCGGGCTTTCATATCTCACAATGAAATCAAGGCGTTTTCGCAAAGTAGTGTCAGGCAGTCCTAAGATAATAATAACAAACGGAAAAATCGACCAGAAACAAATGAAAAAACTGCGTTTCACAATAGACGACCTCATGGAGTCGCTTCGGTCCGAACAGGTGTTTGATATAGCCGAAGTACAGCTTGCGGTTGTCGAAACAACAGGCAAGATAACCGTCTATCAAAAGCCCGAAAAACAGCCTTGTAACTGCGAGGATATGGGTATAACCAAGCCTGCGACAAATCCGCCACAGCTGATAGTCGATGACGGCGAAATAGTGGAAAATGCACTTTCATATCTGAGCCTTGATAAGAAATGGCTTGAGAGTGCCTTGAAAAAAGAAAAGTGTAAACTCGATGATGTCTTTCTTATGACAGCAGATGAGGACAAAAAATATAAGCTTGTCAGGAGGGAAGTAAAGTGAAAAGAATGGCCTTGTGTATCGGGATTTTTCTCTCAATAATCAGCGTGTCGCTCATATCTTTATATGTCCTGCATAAGAACAATACAAAGATTATAACAATGCTTGATAACGTGATTGAATCCTATCAGAACGGCTCTGATGATGTTGGAGATAAGGTTGACAAGCTCGAAAAATACTGGGAGGATTACTATATCCATATTTCATTTGTGACACGTTCAAATACGCTTGATGATATATCATATTCGGTTGACAAGCTAAGACCGATGTATGAGCAGGGATCAGACGAATTTGTGCCAGAGTGTGAGAGCATAAAATATCGGGTAAAGCGTGTCTACGACAGCCAGTTTCCGCATTTTTATTCTGTGTTTTAACAGGCTATTGAAAAAGATTAAAAAATGTATTATAATATATTTGTGACATAAAACTGAGAAAGCTTAGGAGAAAGTGATGAGAAAAGCTCAGATTACAGATATAAACAGACAGCTCAAGTCAGACGAAAAAGGCTTTATAAAAAGCTGTGACAAAAAGTATTTTTCACAAGTAAAAGCCGTGTGTGATGCAGCACTTAAGCGTGGCGATTCTGTGCCACTGATTTTGCTTTTAGGTCCGTCAGGCTCAGGCAAAACCACGACCGCACTGAAGATTGAGGAGTATCTCGATTCAAAAGGGCTTAGTACACACACAATTTCAATGGACGACTATTTTTTGCCGATAGATTTGAGCCATAAGGCTTGTGATGAAAAAGGCAAGCTTGACTATGAGTCACCGGATCGCCTTGACATACCTCTTTTGAATGAGCAAATGCACAAGATTGCAAACTGCGAGGAGGTAGAGCTGCCCGAATTTGACTTCAAACTGCAAAAACGAATCAAAGGCAGCGTCTTAAAAAGAAAGCACGGCGAAGTTGTAATTTTTGAGGGAATACACGCCTTAAATCCTGAAGTAACAGGTGCATCTCACGACATTGCAAATTTTGTATATGTCAGCGTAAGAACAAGGATTGAAACGCAAGACGGCGACTATCTGCACCCAAGCATGATAAGACTAATGCGCAGGATTATCCGTGACAGGCAGTTTCGTGGCAGAAATCCAGTAGATACAATTAATGCATTTGATAGTGTTGAGCGTGGCGAAAACAGATATATAATGCCATACAAGAACATTGCAGAGTTTAACATCGACTCATTTCTCGGCTATGAGCTGCCGCTTTATAAAACCATGTTGCTTGACCGCATACAATCGATTGCAAGTGAGTATAAAGACATTAACAGATTTGAAACACTAAAAACTGCCCTCGAGCAGTTGCAGGGTGTGGACATAAACTCAGTCCCTGACAATTCGCTTATCAGAGAGTTTGTCGGTGGCAGTTGCTATAAGTATTAAAAAGCTGTCCGATTTTACGGACAGCTTTTTTGTGCCATATTACTGCTTACAGGTCCATGGTGTCATGCAAAGGCGGATATAATATCCCTGTTCTCCTGAGCATACAGGGCATTTCTGCGGTGCCTGAGTGCCTTCTAAAATATATCCGCAGTTGAGGCAATACCACGTTTCAGTTTGCTCTGATGTGAACAGCTTGTCTTGCTCCATGAGGTCGGCAAAGC
>JAFTAX010000129.1 GCA_017458445.1 Ruminococcus sp.
CAGCTTCTGTCTGAGGTTCTTCGAGATATGTGGGTTCTTCGTAGTAATAATATTCTGTCTCGGCTTCTGTAGGAGCCTCTGTAACTGTCTCTGCCTCTGTAGGAGGCTCTGTAGTTGTCATCACTTCAATAGCGGCTGCAGCAGCTGTTGTAGTGACTGTGTATACTGTCTTTGAAACGTTGTCTACTGAACTATAGCTCAGTGACCTATTAGTTATGCTTGAATTAGATTTTTTGCTTTTTACTGAAGCGGTTGTGGTCTTAGCAGAAGTTTCAGCAGCAGCTGCCAGTTCTTCGTTTGCGGGTTCTACAATTACGAAATCATCTCTTGTACTAACCTGAGGTGCTGCATTGTATGCAACAGCTCCCCCGCCAATCAAACAAGCAGTAATAAGCCCGAAGACGCCAGCTGCAAATTTGGCTTCTTTCATCAACTCATCCTTTCAATTATTAGCGTTTGATTTTTGCTCCTTTTTCGGGAACGTGTAAATGATACCACATTTAACGGAAAATAGCAATACTTTTCAGATTTTTTCCATTTTGCACCCAAAAATAACTACCCATTTAACCGCACTTAGTGGTAAACAGCACAAATAATATTAAATAAATCTTAAACCTTTATGACATGAATATTAACAATTCAAAAAGATTGACTTTAAAAAATTACAATCAGGTTACAAAAAGTGCTGTTCCGGCAACAACTTTTAGTATATATTTGCCCTCGTTGTTCCCCATGTAATAGCTGTCAGGCCTGTCGAAATCAGCCTCCGGATGGCTTCAACGGGCGGTTTTTATATTAGTTTCCGCCCTGTAAAATAGTATTCAGAATCCTCAAAAAAAATGACAATACGGTAATATTTTTTCTGGACAGGCATACTCTCTGCGTTTTGAATATTTATGCATTTTTATGTGAATATTACTAATTTTGAATATTTCTCCTCATTTTATGAATTTTTTCGATGTCACATTTTTGCCTTTTAATACGAGTGTATATATAATAAGACATTGAAGGCTGTAACAGATCTGAAGCATTGCTATTATATATTATAATAGTATAATAAGAAAAAGTCGGCTCACTGAATGCTACAAGATCATCAAAAACCTATTCGGGACGCCGGGGACGGCGTCCCCTACAAAGGCTAATAAACAGAGGACGGTCACTGACCGTCCTCTGTTTCATTTTTTTCCTCATCCGGAAGAACTTCTATTATAACCTTTTCAACGTTCTGCTCGTTCACCTCTGCGGCTGTAAGGCGGAATATTCCGCTTTCCGCAGTCTCCCCGGCTTCCGGGATATGCTCCATAACATCTGTTACCCAGCCTCCCACGGTCGTATAATCCGTCTTTATCAGATCATCGTTGAGATCAAGCTGCTCAAGCAGATCATCTATACTCATATCGCCTGCCACTTCGTACTTATCCGGAGCAAGCATCAATATATTATTGACTATCTCATCGTCCTCGTCGTATATCTCGCCAACGAGCTCCTCGATTATATCCTCAAGGGTGACAATGCCCTTTGTACCGCCGTACTGATCGGTAACTACAGCAAAATGCACCTTCGAGCGCTGCATCTCCTTCATAGCTTCGCTGATGAGCTTACTGTCAGCGATATGCGGGACTTCCTGTATTATATCCCTGATATCACTGCCGCCCTCGGTTATCATTTTGAAGAAGGCCTTGTTGGTTATAAGTCCCACAATATCATCAAGGCTCTTTTCGTACACAGGAAGCCTTGAATACATTTCTGTGCTGAATATCTCCTTGATCTCGTCAATAGTGGAACCAAGCTCAACTCCTACGACCTTTACACGGGGCACAAGTATCTCGTTTACGGTTATCTCATCAAATTCAAGAGCACTCTTTACAAGCTCACTCTCCTGTTCTTCAATGACGCCCTGCTCTTCGATCTCGTCTATCATGTATTTAAGCTCAGCCTCAGTTACGCTGGGAGCTTCATCTCCGCCTCGTGACACAAGGGATGAGAGCTTGTTCAGCAGGAATACGAACGGCTTGAATACTACAACAAGCACTGAAAGCGGTCCTGCAAAAGATAGCGCCAGCTTTTCAGCATTCTTCTTCGCATAGGACTTTGGTATAACCTCGCAGAAAACAAGCACCAGCACTGTTATAACAACTGTTGAAATAGCTGCACCATTGCTTCCGAAAAATTTAATGAATACCAGTGTGCTAACAGATGAGGTGGCGATATTAACTATGTTATTTCCAATAAGAACGGCTGTCAGCACCTCGTCGAAGCGATTTGCCAGCTTAAGCGCCTTTGCAGCCTTTTTATCTCCCTGAGCCTCGTAATTTTTCAGCCTGAGCTTGTTCACACTTGAAAAAGCGGTCTCCGTACTGGAGAAAAGCGCAGAGAATACCATCATACAAATTACGAGGATAATTTTCCATACATCCGAATTATCCATAAAATTCTTTGTTTCCATCTCCCTTATATATTATAATAGTATAATGATAATATTCTAACACAAATTTCTGAATAATGCAATACCTTGGGGAAAAGTTGTAAATTATCAGATTATAGAAAGTAGATGCGAAGCGCTGCCTCATACACATTACAAATATAAAAAGTCCGTACCAAAAGGTACGGACTTTGTATTCTTGATAAGAATTGCAGGACGCCTTGATGCGCCGCTGAAATTACTTGATCTCGATTGTAGCGCCAGCCTCTTCAAACTTAGCCTTGAGCTCGTTAGCCTCTGCCTCTGAAACGCCTTCCTTGATAGCCTTAGGAGCAGCCTCAACTACTTCCTTAGCTTCCTTAAGGCCGAGACCGAGAACTTCCTTAGCAACCTTGATAACTGCCATCTTAGCATCACCGAAGGAAGCAAGGATTACGTCGAACTCTGTCTTAGCAGCTTCGCCGCCAGCAGCGCCGCCTGCAGCAGGAGCAGCAGCAACCATTGCTGTTACGCCGAATTCTTCCTGAATTGCCTCTACGAGTTCTGAAAGCTCGAGAACTGAGAGTTCCTTAATATCTTCTACAAATTTCAAAATCTTTTCTGAAGCCATGATAATTTTCTCCTTTAAATTAGTTTTTAGTTTTGCGGTTTAGGCCGCTTGTTTTTTACTGCTTATGCAGCGTCGTTTTTGTTGTCTGCAACAGCCTTGAGAGTTGCAGCGAGAGCAGTAAGTGGTCCCTGGAGAGAACCAACCAACTGTGCGAGAAGAGTTTCCTTTGAAGGAATCTTTGAGAGTGCCTTAACGCCAGCCTCGTCATAAATCTCTTCACCGATAAATCCTGCCTTGAGGAAGAACTTTTCACCATCACAATCCTCAGCAAACTTACCGAGAATTCTTGCAGGAGCAGTCTGGTCATCGTTTGAAACAGCGATAGCAGTTGTTCCCTCGAGAACATCAACTAAGCTTTCATAACCAGCGTTTGTCAAAGCAAAACGGAGCATAGTGTTCTTCTCAACGAAGTAGTTGACACCTGCTTCACGCAAGTCCTTACGGAGCTTAGTATCCTCTTCAACTGTAATACCCTTATAGTCTACTAGTACTGCAGCTTCAGCGTTTTTAAGCAAGTCTGTAAGCTTGTCAACCTTTTCCTTCTTAGCGAGCAAAATCTTTTCACTTGGCATGTAAATTTCACCTCTTTGAAAAATTACTACCCGTATCGGTGTAAAACACCACAAAAAGAAAATCTCTTTTCATCAAAAGACAAAAAGAGATAACAAAGCATTAATAAGTATAACTTTGCGTTCTTTTCCTCGGCTGGACTTCCATGACACTTTAAAATGCTTACTGCCTTAAAAAGCTCACCGCCAGCTGTCTTTAGATACGAATGCTTTAATATTATAACAAACAAAAATGCCTGTGTCAAGCCTATTTCACGCATTTTTATGAATTTTTTGTAAAATAAAACAACCCATCGCTGTTGCGATGGGCTATTTTTCATCATGCCGATACCGTCGTCTTGTATTTAAGACAGATCTTATCTGTGATAAGTGCAATAAACTCGCTGTTTGTAGGTTTGCCTTTGCCTGTGTTGACGGTGTAGCCGAAAAAGCTGTTGAGAATGTCAAGATCACCTCTGTCCCAGGCAATTTCAATTGCGTGCCTGATTGCACGTTCAACTCTTGACGGCGTTGTGCTGAATTTTTTCGCAACAGCAGGATACAATAGCTTTGTAACGCTTTCGAGCATCTCCTTGTCATTCACCGACTGGATAATTGCTTCACGCAGATAGTGATATCCTTTTATGTGTGCAGGCACACCAATCTGGTGAATGATGTCGGTCACGATAATTTCAAGGTTCGGATTACCTTTAGCCTTTGAGTATGTCATATCTGACGTGATGTTTGTGTCAATGTCGAGCATTGCCTTGATACGTTCGCCAAGCACCTTTATATCAAAAGGCTTGAGCATAAAATATGACGCACCTGCGAGCATGACCTGCTGTTCGATGAACGAGTTTTTGTATGAGCTTGTAACGATAAACAGCGGCTTTTTGTAGGACGAAGACTGAATCTTTTTGATTAGTTCAATAGCGTCAAGATTCGGCATAACAGCCTCGATTATCGCTACATCAGGTGCTTCATTCCTGATAGCGTCATAAATGCTAAGTCCGTCCTTTGGCCTTGTGATTACAAAAAAGCCCATAGATCTCAGTGAAGATGCACAGGAAATCCCGTATTGTGCAGAATCGTCGCCGATAAGAATTTTGATTTTATTTGTCATGTCAGTTTACCTCCGTTGTTTGATTGTGTCTTTATTATTTGCTTGTAGTCTGTTTTGATTGTAATAAGAATTTTTCAGCTGACTTTAATTCTTCATTGATTTCATCTTAACACATCTAAAAGTAAAAAGCAATACTTTTTTAGAAAAAACGTCAATTTTTTATCGACAAATTAGTGCATAATGCACAACAAAAATAAGGCAACTATAACAAAACGTTATTATTTATCCTAAAGTAGCATTAACCGCCATTTTGTGACATACATATATCATTTAGGTTCGCTAAGCTTCGACTTTTGGTGTCTGAGCGTGATGATTGAGTGAGAATCCTGACGAAAAATCAGCTTGCTGAGTCTAAAGATTTGTCACAGCAGGAGCAGGACTGCTCATACATTGAGTCGGCAAAAACGGCATAGCCGTATTCGGGCGAATCGATGAAAACATGGGTTACTGCACCGACCAGCCTGCCGTCCTGAATGATGGGGCTGCCGCTCATGCCCTGAACAATTCCACCTGTTTTGCCAAGCAGCTTCTTGTCGGTTATGCGGACAACCATGTCATGCTCGGCGTTTTCCTGCAGGTCAATCTTCTCGATTTCAACGTCATATTCCTTTGGATCCTGTCCGTCAATTGTGGAGAGAATTGTTGCCTTGCCTGAGTGGATTTCCTGCCTGAAGCCGAGAGGTATTGCCTTTTGCGGTGCAGGACAGCTGTAGAGTGAGCCGAAAATGCCACATTCGCTGTTTGAGTATATCAGCCCTGTTTTTGCTGATGATGTGAATTCGCCGAGTAGCTGTCCGGGGTTACCGTTTTTGCTTTTGTCAAAGCCTGTAATTTCAACCTCGCCGACCGAGCCTTTGGAAAGTGGCAGTGCGACTTTTGTGTCAGCGTCACAAATCGGGTGACCGAGTCCGCCGAAGCTGGAATTCTCGGGATTGTAAAAGGTTAGTGTGCCGATACCTGCGGACGAATCACGCACCCACATTCCTGCCTTGTATGAGCCGTCATAAAGCATTGGCGTCAGGGTTGCGGTTCGGACTTTGTCGTTTCTTTTGTATTCAATTTCGCACGGGTTTCCTTTTGAGTCTGATATTATCTCGCCGATTTTTTTGTTTGAGTCAACCGCCTTGCCGTTGACCGACGTTACAACGTCGCCGATCTCAATTCCACATTCTGACGCAGGGCAGGCACCGTCAAACTTCTCAAGCTTTACAACCATAACTCCGTCTGTCATAAGTCTGACACCGAACGGCTGTCCACATGGCACAAGCAAAGGTCGGTCAACGGTTTTTTCTGTCACACGTTTTATCGGTATCGAATCAAATAGCATTAGCGTGCTGTCGGATACTTTTGTGATTTCGGATATGCTGTCGCCATATAGCTTTGATGCGTAGTATGACTGAGCTTTGCATGGTTTTGATGAGATTGCAAACACTGATGTCAGGCTGAGAGGTTCGTTTTCTGTTACAAAAAAAGAATCCGGCAAAGTGGCTGAATAAAAACCAACTATTGCCATAATCGCAACTAAAAATATACATATTGCAGTTGACAGAGTGCGTATGACTCTTTCCATTTTTAATCATTCCCTTCATAAGTCTTAAAGCTTTTATTTGCAGTTATATTGTTGACTGTCTGAGAGAATAAATGCAAGGCTTTTGACAAGTATATTTTTCATTGGTATTAAAAGAAATATGGCTAATAAATATATTCCGAAAAATTTCAATGGGTTTTATTGATATTATTAATCGAATGTGCTATAATATAATGTAATAGCTGACAATTATATTCTAAAACATCTGAGAGGGTTTTTATGTCAAAAAAAGATAGACTTAAAGCACAAAAGGAAAAACAAGACAAAATTTTAAAGGAAAGCGAAAAACAGGAGCTTCTGGAAATTGAAGAAGCAAAGGGAAAAATGAGCAAGGCTGCTAAAAAATACAGAAAAAAAGCTGGAATTGAAAGCAAGAAAAACTATGACGGCTTTCTTATGAAGGTTTTGCGATTGCTAACGCTTATAGCTCTGATATATCCAGGACTGTACTACTGCATTATTACCGTTTCGGGAATAGCAATGGGAAAAATGAGCAACACTCCAAAATGGGTTGCAACGGTTATGGCAATAGGCATGGGCGTGATCATCATAGGCGTTGTGCTTGCATTTTTGAAAAAGTATATCATATCCTTTGTAATAGTATTGGCAGGAACGATTGCCTATATGAAAGGTGCAAGATATATTGTTCATTTTCTGTCAAAAAAGATTGCAAACTACAGCGGTGCAAAACCGAGCTTAATGACGTTGGATAAGCAGTATATGTGGTACTATTACCCGATAATGATAGTAACGCTTCTGACATTTATAATGGCTCTCATATCCTTTGTCAGAAAGATTAAGAAGAAAAAACGCATACAGCGTGCCCGTGACAATGCACCTGTTAAAAGCATTATTGAAGAATAAAAAAACAAAAACCCCCGACTGATATTAATTTCAGTCGGGGGTTTAAGTTATGCTTATGTTAAACTATTCCTCTGGCATCTCCCAGTTGTGATATACATTCTGTACATCATCATTGTCCTCGAGAGTTTCGAGCAGGAGATTCATCTTTCTTATAGTATCCTCGTCCTCAAGCTTTGTGTAGTTTGAAGGGATTTTTTCTGCCTCAGCTGACAGCACCTTGTAGCCTAAACCTGTGAGTGCTTCGGATACAGCTGTAACATTGTTAGGTCCGCAGATAATCTCGATAACATCATCTTCAATGCTAAAATCATCAGCCCCTGCTTCAAAGCAGTCCTCCATGATTTTGTCCTCGTCAGCGCCGTTGTTTTCAACGATAACAGTACCCTGGTCAGAGAACATAAATGATACACAACCGCTTGTGCCAAGGTTTCCGCCGAACTTGTCAAAATAGTGACGGATATCGCCTGCAGTACGGTTCTTGTTGTCAGTAAGACATTCAACGATTACCGCAACACCTGACGGACCATAGCCCTCATAAACCATGTTTTCGTAGTTGTTTTTATCGCCGTCACCAGCAGCCTTCTTAATTATTCTTTCGATATTGTCGTTTGGCACGTTGTTTGCCTTAGCCTTAGCAATCAAAGTTGCAAGCTTTGAGTTGTTGGCAGGATCAGGTCCGCCCTCTTTTACAACAACAGCCATTTCACGACCGATTTTAGTGAAGATTTTTGCTCTTGCACTGTCTGTAGCTTCTTTTTTTCTCTTAATGTTCGCCCATTTTGAATGTCCTGACATTTTTATTCAACTCCTTAAGTTTATTTTATTGGGAGATTTGCTTCCCATATTTTATTAAACAGCTCGTTTATCCGTTCATGCTCATCAAGCAGGAAAAGATATCCGAATAAGCATTCAAGTCCCGTTGCATTTCGATATTCTGCAACAGTTGAATGCTTCGGAGCAGATACACCCGATGCGTTACGTCCACGCTTGAGAATATCCTGCTCATCATCTGACAGCAAGTTGTTATCGAGCAGCATTCTTACAGCAGCCGCCTGATATTCAGCACAAACCCTTTCGGTAGCAAGCTTGTGAAGTGCATTCGCTGGCCTGTTTGCTTCCATAACAAGTCTTTTTCTCACAAGCTGTTCATACACCGAATCGCCCATAAAAGCAAGCGTCAAGGGTGAGTACTGCATTACATCACGTTTATCCATAAATTCTCCGTTTATCTTATATAATCAAATTCAAAATCAAAAATAGAAACCGTGTCGCCCTCGTTGATACCCATTTCTTCAAGCTTGTCAATAATTCCGCTGCTGCGTAAAACACGCTGGAAATATTGCAGTGATGAGTAATCGTCCATGTTGACCGACCTGAGAATATCCCAGAGCCAGTCTGCTTCGACAAAATATATTCCGTCCTCAACAGTGACATTGAAAGCTCTGTTTGAAATAAGTTTTTCATCAAGCTCCTGCTGAGTAAGTGGCTGAGCCTCAAATTCCTTTACAGGCGGAAGATCCTTGAGCTTGTCCCAGATACCATATACAAGTGCCTGAGTGCCGTTTGTTGTGGCAGCAGAAATTTCAAAGAAAGGATAACCCTTGTCTTCAATGTATTCACGAAATTCTGCAATCTGCTCAGGTGTTGCCATGTCAGATTTGTTAGCGGCAACAATCTGCGGAGCTTCTGCAAGCTCTTCCGAGAAGTTTGCAAGCTCTTTGTTTATCGCTTCAAAGTCTTCAACAGGGTTTCTGCCCTCAATGCCTGATACGTCAACAACGTGAACGATAAGTCTGCATCTTTCAACGTGACGCAAGAACTCGTGACCAAGCCCGACACCTTCACTTGCACCCTCGATAAGTCCAGGGATATCCGCCATAACAAAAGACTTTCCATCTTCTATTTTAACAACTCCCAGAACAGGTGTCAAGGTTGTGAAGTGATAGTTTGCAATCTTTGGCTTTGCAGCCGATACAACCGAAATCAATGTTGATTTTCCAACATTCGGGAAGCCGACCAGACCAACATCAGCAATAAGCTTCAGCTCAAGAGTGACGTTGTATTCATCACCTCTGAAACCTGGTTTTGCAAAACGTGGAATCTGCCTTGTCGGTGTTGCAAAGTGTGCGTTTCCACGGCCACCTTTACCGCCCTTGCATATAACAACAGGCTCATCGCATGATAAGTCAGCGAGAATTCTTCCGCTTTCAGATTCTCTTACAACAGTACCTCTTGGCACATTGATTATCAAATCAGGAGCGTTTCTGCCCGTGCAGTTTTTTGACGAGCCGTTCTGACCTTTTTCTGCGATATACTTTCTTTTATATCTGAAGTCAATAAGGTTTGAGATGTTGTCATCAACCTTAAAGACAATGTCGCCACCTTTACCGCCGTCACCGCCATCAGGACCGCCCGAGGCTATATATTTTTCACGGTGGAATGAAACACAGCCATCTCCGCCGTCACCTGCTTTAATGTATATATTCGCCTGATCGACAAACATATTTACCTCCGATTATCTTAAAACAAAACGAATAAAAAACCCCAAGCCCAAGGGCTCAGGGTTTGTATGCTCAAAAATTAAGCCTTTGGGTATACAGAAACCTTCTTACGATCTCTTCCCATTCTTTCAAATCTTACAACACCGTCAGCTGTTGCAAACAATGTGTCATCAGATCCACGGCCTACGTTTTCACCTGGGTGAATGTGAGTGCCTCTCTGGCGAACAAGAATATTGCCTGAAAGAACAAACTGACCGTCAGCTCTCTTTACACCAAGTCTTTTTGCTTCGGAATCACGACCGTTCTTTGTAGAACCCATTCCCTTTTTATGAGCAAAAAACTGCATAGAAATTCTAATCATTTTAATTACACCTCCGTCATGTAATCCTATAAGCAAAAGCTATTTCTCAATAACCTTTACGTTAATACAGCCTGTAAATTCATCAGAAAGATTATACATATGTGTCAGAAGCCCCAAAAGAACCTTGTCACCGTATCCGTCTTCATCTGATACAAGCTTTAACAAAATATCGTTTTCATCAACAACTACCTTTGCATCTACTTTAAAAGCTTCGGTAATTGTATTAGCTGCCATCATCACCGCAGAAGATACGCTCGAACAGGCAATATCTGAACCATATTCGTTATACTCTGCGTGTCCGTTAATATGGAAACCGAGCAGCTTGTCATTTTTGTCTTTGAAAAAATCAGCTCTTATCATTATGCTTTGATAGATTCGATTTTAACCTGTGTGTAAGGCTGTCTGTGACCCATTTTTCTCTTTTCGCCTTTCTTTGGCTTATAAGTGAAAACTGTGATCTTCTTAGCCTTGCCGTTCTTGAGAACCTTAGCTGATACTGTTGCACCGTCAACATAAGGAGCACCAACGTTTACATCGCCGTCCTTACCAACGAGCATAACCTTGTCAAAAGTTACAGTTTCGTCAGCTGCTGCGTCAAGCTTTTCAATGAAAACAACGTCGCCTTCATTTACCTGATACTGCTTTCCGCCTGTTTCAATTACTGCGTACATCTTCAAATGCACCTACCTTTATTCATAAACTCGCTGCTTTTCGGTGTATGCTCAAAAGGGCATAACTTAGCCTTTACCGACAGCATGCGGCTTAAATATCATATCATAATACACCTTTAAAGTCAAGGAATTAAAGCATTTGCGATGAATATTTACAATTTGTTTACAAAAACAAGGAGCAGACTGGCTGCTCCTTGAAACATTATTTGACTTTAACGCTCATCGTTACAAATTTTCCGTTGTAGGTCTTGCCGTTCATTGTTCTGTATGCCTTGACTGTGAACCAGTACGTCTTGCCTTTTACCAATCCTGTCTTTGTGCAGCTAAGACTCTTAGTTATTGCAATCTTCTGCCATGAAGCTTTTGCAGAAGTCTTCATGTATACGATATATCCAGTTGCACCAGCAACCTTACTCCACTTCACTGCAACTTTCTTAGCACCTGCTGTCAGTGTGAAGTTTACTGTTGCAGGATTAGTTGAAGTCCAGAGGGTCGGATAAGAGCTACTATAATAATTGTTGCCGTTTACAGTTTTGTATGCCTTAACTGCATATCTGTAGCTTGTGCCTGAATTTAGCTTGCCTTCATAAAAAGCATTTGTTTTTGTAACTCCAACTCTCACCCATTTGCCTGAAATTGCTCTATAGAATACATATCCAGTTGCACCAGCAACCTTGTTGCAGGTCAATTTAACAGCCTGAGCTGAAGTTGCAGCAACCTTTAAGCCTGTGACTGTAGGAACAACAAGCTTAGCTGTGTTGTTGTCCTTATACTCTTCTCCGCAGACTGAACACTTATGAAGTGTGTAGCCCTGAACTTCGTAAGTTGG
>JAFTAX010000130.1 GCA_017458445.1 Ruminococcus sp.
CAGGTAGGTCGTGTTTGCCGTTGACATAGTCTATAAGGTCGCTGACAAAGACAGGCTGATACCCTTTTCCTTTAGCCAGATAAAGTCCTCTTCGAGCTGGACTGGTGAGAGGACATAGTCGTTCCATTTTGACTCGTCCTTTATTATGCTATGATACATAAGAATCGGGACATCTTTTGAGTTTTTGTTATCTAAAGCTACACCAATGGCATACAGGCTAACAGATATGGCTATGATGATTGCAACAGTTATAATAAGAAAGCTTTTTTGTACTTTGAATGTTACTGACATAAGCTTCGCTCCTTATATGTTTTTTAGCAGATTTGCTGTGAATATTAAATATGCTAAAAGGCATAAAAATATGACTTATGGTGCATGATTCTTACAGGTTTCTTTTCTTGACAATGGTGTAAATTGATGTTATAATTAAATGCAAAATCTAAAAAGGAAGGTGTTTGAGAACATGGCAATCGATAAGACAGGCACAAAGCAAATTGCAGACAACAGAAAAGCAAGACATGATTACTTTGTTCTTGAACAGATTGAATGTGGAATTGAGCTTGTAGGAACAGAGGTTAAGTCGATACGCAACGGTGGTGCTAACTTAAAGGACAGCTGGTGCAGTATTGACAACGGTGAGATGTGGGTTAAAGGTATGCACATATCGCCATATGAAATGGGCAACATTTTCAACCGTGATCCGATGCGTGTTCGCAGGCTGCTATTACACAAAAAGGAAATCATGCGTTTGCTTGGAAAGGTTAGGCAGGAAGGCTTAACTCTCATTCCGTTATCTCTTTATTTCAAAGGCAGCAGGGTGAAGCTTGCTCTTGGGCTTTGCAAGGGTAAAAAGCTCCACGACAAGAGAGATGATCTGGCTAAAAAGGCTGCTCAGAGAGATATTGAACGAGCTTTGAAGGACAACTTAAAATAATGGGGGCGTAAAGGTTTCGACGGGGATTTTGAAGCATGATAAGCGAGTAGAGAAACGCAAGCTCTTTAAAAGGCGTACGTTATAGAATTAAACGACAAAAATTATTCTGAATTAGCAGCTGCTTAATTGCTGCTCGTCTGTCCTTTGAGTACCACGGCTTAGGATCTGACGTCGATTAGTGGTGAACGTTATCAGGTGACGGCTGTAGCCTGGTGATGTATTACAGTCTACTGATTTCAAAGGCGTGTCTGTTTGCCTTTGTCTGAGGGAACGGGTTTTACCGCAATAACAGAATACACTCGTAGAAATTCATGGGGATAGGTTTTCGGACAGGAGTTCGATTCTCCTCGCCTCCACCAGTCTTAGCGCAGACGGCGCACGTCACGTTATAGTCTGATTTGAACAATAGCTTTGTTCTCGCTGTTGAGAGTTTGTGAAAGGTCTTGCTCTGTTCGTCTACTCAGTTGCAAACGCCCTCGCTACTCCTCACTATCGCTAACAACCTTTTACGGTTTTTTTGTTAAATTAATTAAAACTGTTCGTTCGGAAAAGTAAAAACCCGCCGTAAAGGCGGGTTTTTGCATTATAGTTAGAGTTTTTCTTCCCATTCGGATTGCTTAAAACCGACAAGTACGACATCGTCTGTTACCACAATCGGACGTTTAACGAGCATTCCGTCTGTTGCGAGCAATCTCAACTGCTCTTCTTCGGTCATGCTATCAAGCTTATCTTTCAAGCCCATTGAACGATATAGCATACCGCTTGTATTGAAAAAGCGTCTTAGTGGCAGACCACTCTTTTTATGCCATGCTTTAAGCTCATCATAGCTTGGTTTTTCTTCTTTAATATTTCTGTCTGTGAAGCTTAATCCCTGCTGTTCAAGATATTTTCTTGCTTTGATACAGGTCGTACACTTAGGATAATTTACATACAGCATTGGCATTTCCTCCTAAAATCTGAAATCACGCTTGCCGTTTTCGATATTGACAAGGTTTTCCTTTACTATCTCTCTTACCTTTTCTTTCGGGATATTGTCAATTTCCTTTTCAATAAGCTTTTCACCGATCTGTTTAGTATCCTCTGACGCATAGTCCATGAGATATTCTTTTAATGTCATCAGTGCATTAGGGTGACAGCAATTCTGAATCTGCCCTGACTTACAAAGTGACATAAATCTGTCGCCGGTTCTGCCCTCACGATAGCAGGCTGTACAGAATGACGGGATATAATCCATTTTCATCAGCCAGTTTACTACCTGGTCGAGTGTTCTTCTGTCAGATACGTCAAACTGTGCTGAGTTCTCGTCCTCTTCTTCCTCCTCAACATAGCCGCCGACTGATGTTCTTGAGCCGCCGCTTATCTGTGAAACGCCGAGATGAAGCACTTTTTCACGGCAGGCTTTGCTCTCTCTTGTTGACACTATCATACCTGTATACGGTACAGCAATTCTCAGGCAGGCAACGATTTTTGCAAATGTATCATCGGTGATTCCGTTATCAAACTCGTCAGGGTCGATATCATCAGCACGTCTTACTCTTGGTACTGAAATTGTATGTGGTCCGACACCGTGAACTGCTTCAAGATGCTCTGCGTGCATAAGAAGTCCTGCAAACTCATATCTGTAAAGCTCGAGTCCGAACAATGCACCGATTCCTACATCATCAATTCCACCTTCCATAGCTCTGTCCATAGCTTCGGTATGATATGCATAGTTATGCTTTGGTCCTGTTGGGTGAAGGCGTTCATAGCTTTCCTTATGGTATGTTTCCTGGAAAAGAATATATGTGCCGATTCCTGCTTCTTTAAGCTTACGGTAGTTCTCTACTGTTGTTGCTGCAATATTTACATTAACACGTCTTATCGCACCGTTTTTATGCTTGATTGAATAGATTGTCTTGATACAATCGAGGATATACTCAATCGGGTTATTAACTGGGTCTTCGCCTGCTTCGATTGCAAGTCTTTTATGTCCCATGTCCTGAAGTGCGATTACCTCTGCTTTTACTTCTTCCTGTGTCAGCTTTTTACGGCAGATATGTTTATTCTTATAGTGGTAAGGACAATACAGACAGCCGTTTACACAATAGTTTGACAGATAAAGTGGTGCAAACATTACTATACGGTTGCCATAAAAATCCTTCTTTATCTGCTCAGCAAGTGCATAGATTTCTTCGTTGATTTCAGGGATATCACAATCGAGCAACACTGCTGCTTCACGGTGTGAAAGACCTTTTCTCAGCTTTGCTTTTTCAAGGATTTCACGCAAGAGCTTGACGTTGCTTTTGTTTTCCTCGGCATACGCAAGAGTGCTTTCAATTTCCTCATGGTTAATGAATTCTTCTGCTTTGAGTGATTTCGGATCATACTTATACATATTCAATCTTCCCTTTCTTATTTTACAAGTGACGCATGGTCACCTTTATTTACTACAATTCTATAGCCTATCGACTCCATACGCCTTTGCAGGCACAATCTGCACTGAGCTGACTCATCTCCTGTGCAAATCTTATTGTCATAGAGCATATACTTCTTTCTCACTGATGTTGGCGACAGATTCGGCATTACTACATTCGCTCCTGCAAGGATACCTTTTTCTCTGCCCCGCGGGTGAATTGTACCAAGAGCTGTTGTTGCAGGAATCAAAGCCTGTGGTAATGTCAGACGTATCAGTCCTATCATGAATAACGTCTGTTCCATTGTACCCGACTGCTCTTGCGAGAAAGGCGTATCCTTATGTGAAATGAACGGTCCGATACCAATCATGTGTGGCTGAAGCTCTTTTAAAAAAAGCATATCCTGTGCGAGATTCTTTGCTGTCTGGTACGGTGAGCCGACCATGAAGCCTGTGCCGACCTGATAGCCTATCTCCTTGAGATTGTAAAGGCACTGCAATCTGTTATCGTGCGACAGATTATCAGGGTGAAGCTTATCATAATGCTCCTTGTTTGCGGTTTCGTGCCTGAGCAGATATCTGTCAGCACCTGCATCAAAATAGGCTTTATACTGCTCATAGGTTTTCTCGCCGATTGACAAGGTCAATGCACAATCAGGAAAGCTGTTTTTAATGCTACTAATGATACTTACAAGCATATCATCGGTATAATAAGGGTCCTCTCCACTTTGCAAAACAAAGGTACGGAATCCAAGCTGATAGCCGTCACTGCAGCATTCCAGTATCTCATCGGCCGTTAAGCGATAACGCTCTGCATTTTTGTTGCTGCGTCGTATTCCGCAATAAAGGCAATCGTTTTTGCAATAGTTTGAAAACTCGATAAGCCCACGAATATAGACATCTTTTTTATAATACTTTTCTCTTAATGCTCTTGACTTTTCAAACAGATACTCGGACGTTTCTTCGCTTTGATTGCTTATAAGATACTCATACTCGCTAAGTGTAAGGCTATTATCCTGCTCAAGCTTGTCTATAAGAAAAAATGACTTATTTATCTTAATCATTCCTCCTTGTCAGGCAGTTTTGAATATATGGTTTTGACATTTACTCCGCTAAGTCTGCCAAGCTTTCCTGACACTGCACTGATGACATCATTCGGTGCATCAAGTGCTATGCTTATAATGTTGAGGTTTTGCTTGACGTGCGGTATTCCCATTCTGCCTATAATATACTCGCTGTACTGATGGAGAATCTCATTTATTTCTCTTGTGCTGTCTGAGTCTTCTACCATTATTCCAATTAATGCTGCTCTGTTCATAACACACTCCATAAATAAAAAATCCCTGCTCTTTATCAGAAAAGACAGGGTTTAATAGCCTTTGACAGTATCAAAAGCATACTTACATATTTCAGTCTTTTCCGTCAGAGCTTATCTTAAGGTAAGAATATATTTTTTGAATTTCCCGTCAGAGATTCTTTCAGGTTATTCTGTTTTTCTATTATACTACATTTGCACTCTGATGTCAACATGATGCTCGGTGAAAAGGACGCTGTTTTTATTAGTGTTAAGATTGTGTTAAATAGATTTGTACAAATGTTTGATAATTAATTAAATAATATATTTAACGCTCGAAAGTACTTGAAATTATAGCCTGAAATTTGTTACAATTAAGTTTATAGATTAGTGGGGTGATTTTATGTTATCAAAACTGAAAATTGTTATATCGACAGACAATTCTTCATACTCTCACCGGCTAATCAGCACTTTAACAGGCATGGGCATTAAAGTCATCACTTTAAAGCCTGATTTATACAAGCTCAGAGCTTCTCTTGATGAACATCAACCTGATGCTGTTATAGTTGACATTGACAATGCAACAAATATTAACATTGAAACGCTGTCAAAGTATATCCAAAGCCTTGACAAAGTTCCTCAATTATTTGCACTATATACCTATGAAACCGCTGAGCTTGACAAGATTAAAAAGCTTGACAAGATAATCAGCGTTGAAATGCCTACAGGTTTTGCTTTTCTTTGCGACAAAATCAAGTGCCTGCAATCTGCTTGCTGGCTTTCACCGTCAGACATTTACCTTGAAGTCAGAAACAAGCTTTTTGAAGTATTCAAGCTTTTGAATGTTTCAAATAATATGCTTGGCTATTCTTATCTCAGGAACGCTATTCATATTGCAATCTGTTCAGACGATGGCAGTCTTAATTTTTCAAAGCAGGTGTATTCCGAGCTTGCAACAAAGTATAACACCACAGCTTATTGCATTGAACGTGCTATAAGAACGGCAATCAAGAACTCCTGGGAAAAGACACCGTCAAACATTAAATCTTTATTCTTTGATGTTGAGCTTCTGAACAATCCCGACAAGCCGACTAACAGTGAATTTATTCTGACGCTGAGTGATTATATACGCTCAGAGTACAACGATTATGTAAATCAGCCTAAAATAGATTTGACTACGCATTAGTCAAGCCCTTTTGTGCATAGACTTTAAGAAGTCAAACTACACAGGAGGGCATTTTTATGATCTGCAGTTTTTCAAACCTCAAAAACAAGGAAGTTGTCAATCTTAAAACAGGCCTGAAGCTTGGATATGTCGACGATATTGAGATTGACACGACAAGCGGAAGCGTTATTTCTCTTATTGTTTTCGGGCGGCCAAGAGCTATGGGACTGCTCGGCAGAGATGATGATATTATCATAAAATGCAGCGATATTGACCTTATTGGTGAGGACACTATTCTTGTGCGATTTTTAAACGATACAACCTGCACAAAATCAAGAAGCTTTATCGCTGAAAATTTGTTGAAATAAAAATGCAGATTTTCCTTGAAATTGCGTGTGATTTATGTTATAATATTAAAGCAATTCGCACGCCTGCGTTTTTGCAGTGGTTATCGTCTTTGACGAGTGAATGCAAGCTAAACCGGGCGGAGGATACAAATTCATTTGGAATAAGCCAAATGAAAATTTAAAAACCATACAGGAGGTTACTACAATGGGAGTAGTATAAATGAAGCTACTTCTTGAAGCAGGCGTACATTTTGGTCACCAGACAAGAAGATGGAACCCTAAGACGGCTCCATACATTTTTACAGAAAGAAACGGAATCTACATCATCGACTTGCAGAAGACTGTAAAGAAGCTTGAAGAAGCTTACATGTTTGTCCGTGATATTTCAGCTGAAGGCAAATCAGTACTTTTTGTAGGTACTAAAAAGCAGGCTGGAGATTCTGTTAAGGAAGAGGCACTCAGAGCTGATGCACATTATGTTAACGCAAGATGGCTCGGAGGCATGATGACAAACTTTAAGACTATTCAGAGAAGAATTAAAAGACTTGAACAGCTTCACACAATGGAGAATGACGGTACTTTTGAACTTCTTCCAAAGAAGGAAGCTGCTAAGCTCAATCTTGAGATTGAAAAGCTTGAAAAGTTCCTTGGCGGTATCAAGAACATGAAAGAACTCCCTGGAGCACTTTTTGTTGTTGACCCAAGAAAAGAAAAGATTGCTGTTGCTGAAGCTAAGAAGCTTGGTATTCCAGTAGTTGCTATCGTAGACACAAACTGTGACCCTGACGATGTTGACTATGTTATCCCTGGTAACGATGACGCTATCAGAGCTGTTAAGCTTATCGCTGGCTGCATGGCTAACGCTATTATCGAAGGCAGACAGGGCGAGGACGCTTTGGCTGTTGATGAAGCAGCTGAGGAAGCTGTTGACGAAGCTACAGAAGAAGCAGCTGAATAATTTGAAAATTTCGGGCAGGCATTTTTGTCTGCCTTGATTTCAATAATAGATTTAGGAGGAATTATAAATGGCAAACGTATCTGTTAAGGACATTAAAGAACTCATGACACTTACTGGTGTTGGTATGATGGATTGTAAAAACGCTCTTGTTGAAGCAGGCGGCGATCAGGAAAAGGCTGTTGTTCTTCTCCGTGAAAAAGGTCTTGCTACACAGGCTAAGAAGAGTGGCAGAGTTGCTGCTGAAGGTATCGTTACATCAGTAGTTGAAGGCAACGTTGGTGCTGTTGTTGAAGTTAACATTGAAACAGACTTCGCTGCTAACAACGAGGACTTCAAGGCTTTCGTTGCTGCTGTTGCAAAGACTGTTATCGAAAAGAACCCTGCTGACGTTGAGGCTCTTAAGGCAACTGTTATCAGCGGTGGTGACAAGACTGTTGAAGAAACACTTCAGGACTTGTTCATCAAGATAAGAGAAAACATGGTTATCCGTCGTTTCCAGAGACTCGAGGGCGTGCTCGTTCCTTATGTACACGGTGGCGGAAGCATTGGTGTTATGGTTAAGCTTGATACTGATCTTGATGCTGACAAGGTTTTCACAGTTGGTAAGGACTGTGCACTTCAGGTTGCAGCTATGAACCCTGCATATCTCAACAGAGAAAGCGTTCCAGCTTCTGCACTTGATGAAGAAAAGAAAATCATGCTCGCTCAGATGGCTGAGGATCCTAAGATGGCTAACAAGCCTGAACAGGTTAAGGTTAAGATCGTTGAAGGTAAGATTGGTAAATACTATTCAGAAAACTGCTTGCTCGAACAGGCATTTGTTAAGGACGACAAGCTTTCAGTTGGCAAGTATGTTGAAAACGCTGCTAAGGCTCTTGGCGGTTCAATCAATGTTGTTGACTATGTTCGTTTTGAACGTGGTGAAGGCGTTGAAAAGAAGGAAGACAACTTTGCTGATGAAGTTGCTTCAATGATTAAGTAATCAATATAACAAAAAATTAGGGAGAGGCTACAAGTCATGTAGCTTCTCCCTTTTTATGTTCGATCAATTATATAGTTATTCTTCTTTTTTATCTTTATCCTCTGTTACGATACCCTTTAATCCTGCGGCAAGTCCTGCAAGTCCTTGGATCTCGCTTGGAATTATGATTTTTGTTGCCTTTCCGTCAGCTACCTTTGCGAATGCTTCCAAACTCTTGAGCTGGATAACATTCTCATTAGGATTGGCTGAATTGAGCTTCACAATGCTTTCTGCAAGGGCATTCTGAACCATCTGGATTGCCTGTGCTTCACCTTCAGCCTCAAGCTTCTTCTGCTCCTTAACGGCATCCGCACGGAGAATCATTGATGTTTTCTCAGCTTCAGCCTCAAGGATCTTAGATTCCTTATCAGCTTCTGCACGGAGAATCTTTGATTCCTTTTCACCTTCAGCAACAAGAATCTGTGATTTCTTTTCAGCCTCTGCCTGGATTACCTTTTCACGTCTTTCACGGTCAGCTTTCATCTGCTTTTCCATAGCGTCCTGGATTTCAGGAGGTGGAAGAATATTCTTGAGCTCAACTCGCTGAACCTTGATTCCCCATCTGTCAGTTGCCTCATCAAGAATCTTTGTGATGTTTGTATTGATTAGGTCACGTGAAGTCAGAGTTGCTTCGAGGTCCAAATCACCTACAATATTACGCAACGTAGTTGCAGTGAGGTTCTCAATAGCTGACATTGGATTTTCAACACCATAAGCATAAAGCTTTGCATCAGTTACCTGGAAGAATACAACAGTATCAATCTTCATTGTTACGTTATCCTTAGTAATAACTGACTGTGGCTTAAAATCAACGACCTGTTCTTTGATTGATACCTTTTTTGCAACTTTGTCGATAAAAGGAATCATAACATGAAGTCCTGTCTGCCATGCGGTGTGGAATGCACCCAGACGCTCAACTACAAACACACACGCCTGTGGCACAATTCTTATACAACGAATGATAACAATCAGTATAAAAATAACTATTGCCAAAAATACAAATAATCCTGGTCCCATAAATAATACCTCCGCTTATTTAGATACAATCAGTTTTGCACCATTGATTTCTTTAACTGTTACAACTGTGCCTTTGGAAATCTTGCTTCCGTCATCGGACCTTGCTTCCCAGTTTACACCATTAAGCTTAACTCGGCCTCTGGAATACTCATTTTCAATATCCTCTGTCACTATTGCAGTTTTACCGACATCAAGCTCATAGTTAGTATGTACTGATTTCTTCTGAAGCTTCTTTACAAAAGGCCTTGTGAAAACAAGCAACAAGGTTGCAGACACAACAAATGCTATTAGCTGCACAGTGAAACTGCAATCTCCAATTGCAAAAAACATTGCAATCAGTGATCCAAATCCCAGCCAGATTGATATAAGTGCTGTAGCTGTTGCAATTTCACAGACTGTGAAAAACACAAACGCTATTGCCCAGCCAACTATCATTGCAGTTTGTGTCATTACATCATCTCCTTAATATGATATATATTATTCAATTAACGTTCTTTCATCGCAATAGTCGCATATAACGGTGTCGCCTTTTCCACGGAAATACTTTGGCAGATATGTTTCGTGGTTTGTTATGCACTTTGGATTTGAGCATTCTAAGTTGTTGTACACCTTTCCATAGGTAAGCGGTGCAGGCTTTCCGTCATTTCTGAGTATCGTAAGAATAAGTGCCATTCTTACATACATTCCGTACTTTGCCTGCTTAAAATACAATGCCCTTTTATCGTCATCAACATCTATTGCAATTTCGTCAACTCTTGGCAACGGATGAAGTACAATCAGGCTGTCTTTACCTTTTTTCATCTTTTCTTTATCAAGGATATAGTAGCCTTTTTGCTTTTGATAATCTTCTTCTGATGCAAAACGTTCTCTTTGAATTCTCGTCATGTAAAGCACATCAAGCTCTTCCATTGCGTCATCAAGGCTTGTGACTTCTTTATATTCATAGCCGCCTGCTGATAGCATATCCTTGACATAAGGCGGAAGCGACAGCTCTTTTGTTGAGATAAGCACAAATTTTGTATCCTTAAAGCAGCTCATCGCTTTAATAAGCGAATGGACTGTTCTTCCGTTTTTCAAATCACCGCAAAGACCTATCGTAAGGTTATCAAGTGTTCCTTTTTCTTCTTTCAGCGTCAAAAGGTCAGTGAGCGTCTGGGTCGGGTGAAGATGTCCGCCGTCACCAGCATTTACAACAGGACACTCGGCTGTGAGAGCTGCTGCACGCACAGATCCTGCAACAGGGTGACGCATTATCATAATGTCGGCATAACCAGACACTATCTTTGTTGTATCCTTTATATTCTCGCCTTTTGCAACTGATGATGTCTGCGGATTGTCAAAGCCGATTATTGTACCGCCAAGCCTTAGCATTGCTGTCTGAAATGACTTTTGTGTTCTGGTGGACGGTTCATAAAACAGCGTACCCATAATCTTGCCCTTGCAAGCTTCTTTATAATCATCAGGATTCTCTATTATCTTATGAGCAAGGTC
>JAFTAX010000131.1 GCA_017458445.1 Ruminococcus sp.
GGCGTGAAGATTGCCATTGCAACGGGCAGAACGCTTGGCTTTGTTGAGAGTGTGGTAAAGCAGATACCCTTTGCGGATTATGTTATATATTCCAACGGCGCTTCGGTTTATGACCGGGCGAAGCAGGCTGATGTATATCAAAATCACATTTCACCCGAAGCCACACAGGCTTTGCTTAAAACGCTCGACGGCATGCCTATGTATTTTAATGTGTATGTCGGCGGCAGAATATATGTTCAGAAAAATAAAATAGAGCATTACCGCAATGCTGCCTTGCCTCAGGAATTTTTAGATCAGTTTATGGCGTGCTGTAAGCAGTGTGACAGCATTTGCGACGAGCTTCAGGGCAGATGCGCCGAGATTATTGCAATGTATAACATCCCCGAACACTCACGGGAGGAGCTTATAGCGCAGTTTAAGGCGCACTCACTGCATATGACATCCTCCATCAAAGACGAATTCGAGGTAACAGCGCCGAATGTCAACAAGGGTACGGCACTTATCGGGCTTTGCAGGAAAATGGGAATAGGTACCGACGAGGCAATGTGCTTCGGTGATGCGCTCAATGACTATGAAATGCTCAAAGCGGCGGGCTTTTCGGTTGCAATGGGAAATGCCTGCGACGAATGTAAGCAGATTGCAAGGTTTGTTACGGGAACAAATGCCGAGGACGGTGTCGCCGCAGCGGTTGAAAAATTTGTGCTTTTATAATTTGCATCATTTTTAATCAAAAAACACAACTATGTTTAGTAGTTGTGTTTTTTATATCCCCAACATATTGAAAAATGAAAAAATCGGGCTGAAAATAAGCGACACAATTTGACAAAATGTTCAATTTAGCTGATGACTGTTCAAAAACTCGGGCAAAAAATGAGCAAAACCGAAATGTTAACAGTTTATTCACAATTTTATTTAAAAATTGCCAAAATTGTTTGAATATTTTGCCCAAAAATCACAAATTTATTTGTTAAAATCATAAAAATGAAACTAAAACGGGAATAAATTATTGACTTTTTCTCAACAAAAACATATAATTTAGTTAACCATAGGAATGGTGTAAAAGGGCGTAGTGTCTAAAAAAACAGGCACTATGTTTGGTGAGCTGTGAAAGCAGCGCTTATCATACAATATTATATGTGCTGCGTCAGCGGCACCGCACCACCCTTTTTGATACACATCCTCTGGTAATATGTTACTCGGGTGTGTATCATCGTCTCCCGCCAATTCACTTTGGGAACGGTGGGAGCCAAACCGAGTTAATTATGACAGTGTTTGCGGAAACCTCCTTTATTAAATAAGGGCGGTCAGAGGCGGTAAACAAGCGCAGTCGCAAAGCCGATGTTTTATACCCCATCGGTAATCAGTAAAAAAGGTATGGTATTTGTGCAAAGCACAAAAATTTTTAGGAGGAAAACATATGAAAAAATCAACAAAATTGTTGAGCGTGCTTTTAGCTGTTCTTATGATTTTGTCTTCACTCACGCTTGCAGCTTCTGCAGCTAAGACAAATTACAAGACCGTAGCTAACCTTGAAAGCCTTTCAGCTTACAACAACTACGGCACAGTAACCCGTCTTTCAAGTGAAGAAAGATTCTCAATCGTGCTTGATGAGCTTGACAGAATTCTTGCCAAGGCTAACATCAACATGGGAACGGTTTTCAACGCACTCGGACTTTCAATCACATTGGACTTCCGTTCAATTGATAAGGTTTGCTCATCACTTGATACTATCTACAATACCTTCAATTCAGGTCTTGCTACAATCGCTATGGCGATTTTGAACTTCGGTATCATTGAAAATGTAAACTTCGACAGCTGGAAAACAGGTATGACCCGTGCGGGCACAGCTCAGCTTACTATCATTTACGAGGTTCTTGAGCTTCTCTCAAAGAACAGCTCAGTTGTTAACACAGCTCTTACAAGCGGTCTTGACCTCGGCATGATCGGCGGCTTGATTACAGGACTTGATCTTTCTGAAATCAATGCTATGATTACAGATCTTCCGACTCTTATCAGAGGACTTATTTATCCTCTCTTCTCAAGACCGGACGATACAGCTACTCTTCGTAACAGATATCAGACAGCTACTTATGATATCAACACAACTATCGACGAGTTCGTAAAGGGCATTTTCACAAAGCCTATGAACTGGACTTCATACAGAGTTGACGCACAGGGTGCTGACCTCGGTTATACACTTCCGTTGCCGACAACTAATGCAACAACCCGTTATTTCGAAATCAACGGCGACAGCATTACTCAGTATGACTATCAGTTCAAGGATGATGACGATAAGGGTTATGTTAAGGGCGAATGGGCAGCAACCGTTACATACGCTAAGGATGCAGAGTACGAAGGTGCTGACACCTATGTATTCAGAGCTCCCGAAGGCTATGACGGCGACCAGACACTTAAGTATTACACAGCAGGTAACGACGGTTACTTTGTACCCGGCATCAGGGACGCTATTAACAACGGTGATCTTAGCTTCTCACTTAACGGTACCGACAGCGTTCTTACACTTCTCTATAAGTTCGTTCCTTATGTATTCAGAGAGATGGCTCCCGTAGTTCTTAACGGTTCTGTTAAGAAGCTCATCGCTGAACTCTTTGATGTTAAGTTCACAAAGATAGGCACATTAGGCAACCTTGAGGTTGAAGTTCCCAGCGATACCTTCTTCACAGAAGCACAGGGCGAATATCTTTGGGAGTGGTCAAACTACAAGGTAATTGACGGCGTTCCTTATTATCGTTTCCAGGA
>JAFTAX010000132.1 GCA_017458445.1 Ruminococcus sp.
AACACCAGGCTCACCAATCAGCACAGGGTTATTCTTTGTCTTTCTTGACAAAATCCTGATAACATTTCTTATCTCATTATCTCTTCCGATAACAGGGTCAAGCTTGTTGTTTCTTGCAAGCTCAACAAGCTCCTGACCATACTTTTTAAGCACATCATAAGTTTCCTCAGGATTCTGACTTGTAACCTGAGCATTTCCTCTGACCTCACGCAGAGCTTTTAAGAACTCAGGCTTGGTAATACCCAGCTCACTGAAAATGCTTTTTACGGCATTGTTCTGATTTTCGAGAATTCCAAGCACAATATGCTCAACAGATACATATTCGTCCTTCATTCTCTCTGCCTGCTGTTCAGCTTCAGCAAGCGCCTTGTTAAGCTCTGATGATACATAAACTGAATCAGCTGATTGACCGCCGACCTGTACCTTTGGAACAGCGTTTACAGCCTGTTCAAAGCGGCTTACCGCAGTTTTTGGATCAGCACCCATTTTTACAAAAAGCTGTGGAATAAGTCCCGACTCCTGCTGTAGTAACGCCAGCATAACGTGTTCTTCATCAACCGCCTGATTAGAATTTCTGATTGCGATTGACTGAGCTTCACCTATCGCTTCAAGTGATTTCTGTGTAAATTTCTGTGCATTCATAACTGTTCCTCCTGTCTGTGTCCTGATTTATTATAATATCACAAGTCCTTTTTTTAGCTGTTCGCAATACCGCTTGTCAATAAGCTTTTTCGCCTCATCAGCATTGTCTGCATTTTCAAAATAAATCTTAATGCACTCATCAAGCAAGCTTATATATCCGCTTATTGCGTCCGCAATATCTCCGTCAGTCAGTTTGTCACTGTCCGGTGCATAAAAATCTCTCGTAAAGCTTACATAGCTCATATCCCAAGGTACACCGTTTACAAACACGCCCGACAGATACTTTTCCTCAATTTGCTGCCAAAGCTCAAAAAACCGATTGATAGCGTCAATCAAAGCCCTGCTCTGTGTCCTGAATGATACTTTCAGCCTGCCAACGCCGCCTTCAAACGAACGAAACAGCTCGACGCTATATTTAATAGTAGGCTTATACTTGTATTTGAGCGGACTCTTTACCGACATCATGCTGTCTGACGACTGGTCAAGCAGCTGAAAACGGCTGTCCATAAGCTTTTCAATCCTCGAGAAAATGTCCCTCATTCTCATCTCAGGCGTGACAAAGCTAACCCTTTCTGCAAGTATCTGATTTATAAGATTAGACCTGCTCGTGTTCATGGAATATGCCATAGCGTCAATAGCCTCAACTACATCGTCCATAAGCACAAGACTGTATACACTCTTTTTCATGTTATCGCCTCCCGATCCCATTTCTCTATTTTACATTATATCACCGTTTAAATAATTTGTCAATGGAATTATATAATTTTAATCACAAATTATATACAAGCACAATTTTTGTTTTTGCAAACTGCCCGCTTTTGTCACATTTATATAGTATTTGAAAAATTGGTGATGCTATGCTATAATAACAATAGCAAATCAAAATCGAAAGAGGTGAGGCATTTGGCAGAGTTTATCGGAAAAGGTGTCAGTGACGGCGTTGCTAAAGGAAAACTAATGCTTTATAAAGCACCCGACAACGAAATTGCTAAAACCACAGTCACAAACACGGAAGCTCAAATAACACGCCTTGAAAACGCAAGGCAAAACGCACTTGTCGAGCTAAGGCAGGTTTACAAAAAAGCACAGGCTCTTATGTCTGATGACTATGCAGACATTTTCAAAGCACACGTTTTAATGCTTGAGAATGATGACCTTTGCAACGCAATATCGCAGATGATAGCAGCTGATAAAGTGTCAGCCGACTATGCGACATACACCACCGCACAAAAGCTTAAGGCAACGCTCAAAAAAGGTGGTATGTCAGGCAGTGCAAATGATATTGACGATGTGTCAGATTGCCTTTTAAGGAACCTCAGAAACGAGCAGTTTAATAAAATTGTCGCCGATGAAAAAGTGATTCTCTGTGCCGATAGTTTAGTGCCGTCACAGGTGCTTGAATTCAACAGCGAAAACATCGCAGGTCTTTGCCTTGTTGGTGACAACCACTGGCGACATATTATGATTGTTGCAAAAGCAATGAAGATTCCTGCTGTAGTTGGAATAGACAGACTTAGTGATAACCACTCAGGCAAAATGGCAACGCTTGATGGCAAAACAGGTGTGCTTACGGTTGACGAAAAAGCGTAAATATAGTATAATCAAAGCTGATATAACAACAAAAAGAGGTGCTGACTTTTGAGTATTGATGATATAAAAAATGTAGCGGAGATATTGCTTGAATATCTGCCAAACACGCTGAAACTCTTTGCATGGACACTGGTGCTGTCAGTTCCGGTCGGAGTTATAGTGACCTTTTTAAAAAGATGCAAGTTCAAGCCAATCTCATGGCTTACAAATCTCTATATTCTGATTATGAGAGGAACGCCTCTTATGCTTCAGATAATCGCTGTTTATTATGCAGTTCCAATGCTTCTGGCAGGAGCAAAAAGATCAGGTACTGAAAACTGGTTTTACACACTGCTCGGCAAGATAAACACCCGTGATGAAAGCTATATGTTTATCGCCCTTGTTGTAGCATTCGTGCTAAACTATGCTGCATATTTTGCAGAGATATTCAGAGGTGGAATCGAGTCTATCCCTGTTGGACAGTATGAAGCAGCATCAATGCTCGGCATGAAAAAAAGGCAGGTCTTTTTCAGAATCATTCTGCCGCAGGTAGTAAAGCGAGTTATCCCTGCAACCTCAAATGAAGTCATAGTGCTTGTAAAGGATACATCGCTTGCAAATGTTATCGCCTTTGCAGAAATAACGCTGAAATCAAAGCAGATGATGAACACCTACAGCTCAATCATACCGCTTTTTATCGCAGGCTTGTTCTATTTTGTAATGAATGCAGTCGTGACTGTCGCATTTGCATTTATCGAAAAGAAATTCAACTATTATAAATAACGGAGGTTTTAAAATGGCAATACTTGAAGTAAAAAATCTTTCTAAAACCTTCGGTGATTTAAAGGTACTGAAAGATATATCATTTGATGTAAATCAGGGTGAAGTCGTTGCAATAATCGGTCCGTCAGGAAGCGGTAAGTCAACACTGCTCAGATGTATAACAATGCTTGAGCGTGCAGACGGCGGTGAGATTAATGTTTGTGGCATGAATATGATGAAAACAGAAAAAGACAAAGCCGTGTTTGCGCCGAAAAAAATTCTAAGACAAATCAGGCTGAAAATCGGTCTTGTGTTCCAGAATTTCAACCTGTTTCCGCATATGTCCGTAATGCAAAACGTCATCGAAGCACCAACCCATGTGCTTAAACAAACAAAAAAAGAAGCCAGGGCAAACGCCGAAAAGCTTCTTTTGAAAATGGGGCTACAGGAAAAAGCAAAGTCCTATCCTTGTGAGCTGTCAGGTGGCCAGCAGCAGCGTGTTTCAATCGCAAGAGCGTTGGCACTCAGCCCTGAAATTTTGTTCTTTGACGAGCCGACCTCTGCACTCGACCCTGAGCTTACAGGCGAGATTTTAAAGGTAATTAAAGAGCTTGCAAAGGAAAAAATGACAATGGTAATCGTCACTCACGAGATGGCGTTCGCAAGAGAAGTCGCAAACCATGTAATCTTTATGGACGGCGGCTATATCGTTGAAGAAGGACACCCTGAAGAGCTGTTTGGCAACTCCAAGAATGAACGCACAAAACAGTTTTTGCAGAGATATAATAGTTAACAAAAAAGACTGTCAGAAGATCTGAGAATAAAATGAAAGCGGACACAAAAAAGTGTCTGCTTTATTTTTTGCCATCAAAAAAGGCTGTACCTTCGTAAGATACAGCCAAAATATTTATCGTTATTCTATAAACGACTTCATACCTCTTTCACGGCGGAAGTCGAGGAACTCCTCATAGGTACCCTGCCTGTCGATACAGCCGTCTGGTGTAATCTCGATAACCCTGTTAGCGACCGTCTGCATAATCTCGTGGTCGTGTGATGCAAAAAGCACAACGCCCTTGAAGTCACGCAAGCCGTTGTTCACAGCGGTTATGCTCTCAAGATCGAGGTGGTTAGTCGGCCTGTCAAGAATAAGCACATTAGAACCGAAAAGCATCATTCGTGAGAACATACATCTCACCTTTTCACCGCCCGAGAGCACCTCAACTTTCTTGTAGATATCATCTCCCGAGAAAAGCATCTTGCCTAAGAAGCCTCTGAGAAAAGTGTCGGTTTCCTCGGTCGTTGAGTATTGTCTTATCCAGTCAACAATGGTCATATCACAGCCGTCAAAAAAGCTTGAGTTGTCAACAGGGAAATATGAGCGAGATGTAGTCGAGCCCCATTTAAACGTACCCTCGTCAGGCTGTTCTTCTTCCATGATAATCTTGAAAAGCATTGTTATAGCCTGCTCCGACTCACCGATAAACGCAACCTTGTCAGTGCGTCCGAGCGTGAAGCTGACATTATTCAGCAGCTTTTCACCATCAACCGTCTTGGATATGCCGTCAACCCTGAGTATCTCCTTGCCAGGCTCTCTGTCCATGTTAAAGCCGATGTATGGATACTTTCTCGATGACGCAGGCATCTCTTCAACAGTCAGCTTGTCAATAAGCTTACGTCTTGATGTAGCCTGTTTTGACTTTGACTTGTTTGCTGAAAACCTCGCAATAAAGTCCTGAAGCTCTTTGATTTTTTCCTCAGCCTTTTTGTTTTGCTGTTTAATCATTCTCTGCATAAGCTGCGAGGACTCATACCAGAATTCATAGTTGCCGACATACATCTTAATCTTGGTGTAGTCAATGTCAACTATGTGCGTGCAGACGTTGTTGAGGAAATGTCTGTCATGCGATACAACAAGCACCGTGCCGAAATATTCCGCAAGGAAATCCTCAAGCCAACGAATAGCATCAATATCAAGGTGGTTAGTAGGCTCGTCAAGCAGAATAATGTCAGGGTTTCCGAAAAGTGCCTGTGCCAGAAGCACCTTAACCTTTTCGTTACCAGAAAGCGTAGACATCTGTGCATAAAGAAGCTCCTCCGACAGTCCTAAGCCCTGAATAAGCTTTGAAGCATCTGATTCAGCTTCCCAGCCGTTAAGCTCAGCAAATTCTGCCTCGAGCAGAGCTGCCTTTTCGCCGTCCTCTTCCGAGAAATCCTCCTTTGCATAAAGCTCGTCCTTTTGCTGCATTATGTCATAAAGTCGCTGATTTCCCATAATAACCGTGTCAAGCACGTTGTATTCATCATAAGCAAAATGGTCCTGTTTGAGTACCGACAGCCTTGTTTCCTTCGGGATTATAACCTCACCGGTTGTCGGCTCAAGCTCACCGCAAAGTATCTTTAAAAACGTTGACTTTCCAGCACCGTTAGCACCGATAATGCCGTAGCAGTTGCCGTTTGTAAATTTCAAATCAACGTCCTTGAAAAGCACCTGTCCGCCAAACGAAAGGCTTACATTTGAAACTGTAATCATTTGTTTTCTCCTTTGTTTTCCGCAATAATGACTAATTATACCACAAAATTTCCTACTTGTCTACACAAAAACAATGGCTGCCCGAAAAGGACAGCCATATTATGTTAAGATACTGCAAAAATATTCTTGTATAGATATTTCTTGTTTTCCTTGAAATCAATACCCAGAACAGACATACTCCTGATTGTCATAAATTCATAAGAATCATCAACAGGAACTCTACACTGTTTAACATCATACTTGAAATAAGTCGGTGATTTCAAAATCAGCTTAAACAGCTCACCTTCAGTTAAGTTGGTAGTAACGCAAGGCAAAAGCTTGTCCAAAAGCTTGTCAAGGTCAGTAATGCTCAGCTTTCTTGCCTTCTTGATAACCTGTTCAAGCACCTTTCTCTGACGTTCTGTACGTCCGAAATCAGTACCGATATAACGGATTCTCGAATATGATAAAGCCTGTCGTCCGTTAAGTGTCTGCTTACCCGAATGAGTAAGATTGCCGCTGCCTTGTGCCTGATTTTCAATGTCGTTTATCTCAATGAGATACTTGTTTACATACGGCACTTCTTCTGCGGTAACGTTGATGTCAACACCGCCAACAGCGTCAACAACCTTAACAAATGATGTAAAGTCAACCTGAGCGTACCTGTCAATCTTAATCTTAAAGTTCTGCTCAATGGTTTCAACTGCAAGGTCTGCACCACCATAAGCATAAGCATGGTTAAGACGAGTTGTTTCAATTCCAGGGATAGTAAGATAAATATCACGCAGGAATGATGTCATAACGATTTCTTCCGTCTGCTTGTTGATTGAGAGAAGAATCATACTGTCCGAACGTCCACGTTCGCTGTTATCTCTCGCATCAGTACCGAGCAAAAGAATGTTCATAACATCGCCCGACTGCATAAGACCGTCCTTGTTAAAGTTGGCCTTAATTTTTTTCTCAAGATCGTCAATCTTGTCCTTTGGCGAATCAGGCCCGTCAACCAAGTCATCAATGTTAATTGAGTCATAAATCTCAGCCTTGTCGTTAGGGTCAATAAGATTGAGCTTTGAAATATAGTGATGAATGATAAGTCCTGCAGTGACAAGAAATGCCAGAAGCAATCCCAGCACAATGCTAAGGAAGATAATCATTTTCTTTTTCTTTTTGCTAATATGTCTGTGATGACGATGTCTGTGCTTTCTGTGGTGGTGACCGCTACTGCTGTGATGATGGTGGTGGTGACCGCTACTGCTGTGATGATGGTGGTGATGATGCTCACTATCTCCAATAGTATCGAGATCTATTCCGACATCATGATGTGGCAACACAAAATCATCGAGTGTTTTGTCATTTTCTTTTTTCTCTTCATCTATCAATTTTTTAGCGTTAGCTATTTTTTCCTCAAGGGACATATCTTTTTCATCAGCCATTGAAAACATACCGCCTTTCCGAGCATATTCTACACTCTATACTATTATAACACAGCAAAAAACGATTTTCAAGTACTATTATATAACAAAAAACCGAATATAAGATTCGGTTTTTGTTTTCACTATTTATTTGTAACCTTCAATGCTCTTATAGCGTTTAGAATCGCAATAACCGATACGCCAACATCAGCAAAAACCGCAGCCCACATATTTGCAATACCCAACGCACCAAGTATCAGCACAGCCGCCTTAACGGAAAGTGCAAATACAATGTTCTGATGCACAATTCTGAGCGTGCGTTTTGCAATGTCAATCGCTAAAGGAATCTTTCTCGGATTGTCGTCCATAATTACAACGTCCGATGCCTCAATCGCCGCATCTGAACCAATTCCGCCCATGGCAACACCAATGTCCGCAATCGACAAAACAGGTGCATCGTTTATTCCGTCGCCAGTAAAAACAAGCTTGCCCTTGTCAGATTTTGCAAGAATAAGCTCCTCGACTTTCTGTACCTTATCAACAGGCAAAAGCTCTGTGCAAACCTGGTCCATGTTAAGCTTTTCGCCAACACTCTCGCCGACTTCTTTTGAGTCACCAGTCAGCATAACAAGCATTGATACGCCCTGGTTTTTCAGGTCAGCTACCGCCTCAGCAGCACCGTCTTTCAACTCGTCTGAAATCACAATATGCCCTGCATATTCGCCGTCAATTGCAACGTGTACAATCGTGCCGACCTTGTGACATTCATGCCACTTTGCACCGACTTCAGCCATCAGGCGACCGTTTCCTGCACATACAACCCTGCCGTCAATCTCGGCACAAACACCACGTCCCGAAAGCTCCTGCGGATTCGCAACACGTCTCATGTCAACGCTCTTGCCGTATGCCGCCTTAATCGAGGCTGCAATCGGGTGGTCAGAGTAAATCTCCGCCAACGCCGCATATTCCAAAAGCTCATCTTCCGAATACTTTTCAGGGTGAATTGCAGTAACGCTGAACACACCTTTTGTGAGCGTTCCCGTCTTGTCAAAAACCACAATTTCCGTCCTTGCAAGGCTCTCGAGATAGTTTCCGCCCTTGACGAGAATACCGCATTTTGACGCACCGCCAATGCCACCGAAAAAGCTCAGCGGCACCGATATAACCAAAGCACACGGGCAGGATATTACAAGGAAAATCAACGCCCTGTGAATCCAGTTTGCCCAGCCACCACCTGAAATCAACGGTGGCAAAACGCCGAGAATTACCGCACCAAAAACAACGCACGGCGTGTAATACTTCGCAAACTTTGTGATAAAGCTTTCAGCCTTTGCCTTCTTAGTGCTTGAATTTTCCACAAGGTCGAGGATTTTCGCAACAGTTGATTCGCCGAATTCCTTTGTTACCCGAACCTTGATAAGTCCGCTCTGATTGATACAACCGCTGATGACTTCGCTGTCCGGCATAACGCCTCTTGGCACCGATTCGCCTGTAAGTGCGGACGTGTCAACAAATGAATTTCCCTCGACAACAACGCCGTCAAGAGCAATCTTTTCACCAGGTTTAATGACAATTATATCGCCAATGCTGACCTCATCAGGATCAACCTGAACAAGCTTTCCGTCAACCTCAATGTTCGCATAATCAGGGCGAATATCCATAAGCGATGATATAGACTTCCTTGACCTGCCGACCGCATAGCTCTGGAAAAGTTCGCCAACCTGATAAAACAGCATAACCGCAACGCCCTCGGTACATTCGCCCGTAAAGAAAGCACCGATTGTCGCAATTGCCATGAGAAAATTCTCGTCAAAAACCTGCCCGTGACAGATATTTCGCAAAGCTTTCCAGATTATATCCCAGCCGATGACCGCATAAGGCACAAGAAAAGACGCATAGCCAAGCCAGCCGTCAAAGCTCAGGCATTTCGCCACCACGAGCAGCACAAAGCTGACGATTATCCTTATTAACATTCGTTTTTGTCTGCGTGACATACCGCTACTCCTCAGAATACAATCCTGCAGTCAGGCTCGATTTTCTTACAAGCCTTTGCCGCCTTTTTCATGATGTCATCAAACTTATCATCGTCCGCAACAATAGTCAGCTTCTGCATAATAAAGCTCATATTTGCGTCCTCAACACCGTCAATTTTCTTTATTGCTTCCTCCATCTTTGCTGCACAGTTTGCACAGTCAAGGTCCTGCACCTTAAACACTTTTTTCATAATCATTACCTGCCTTTTTTCGTAAAAATTTATTCCTCAACGTGTTCCATACCGAGATTAATTATACCTCTGACATGCTCATCAGAAAGCGAGTAGAACACGTTCTTACCCTCTTTTCTGAAGCGTACCAGCTTGTTTGTTTTCAACACCCGAAGCTGATGCGAAACCGCCGTCTGCGTCAAGCCGAGAAGCTGTGCGATATCGCATACGCAAAGCTCCGACTCGAACAGAGCATAAAGAATCTTTATCCTTGTCGAATCGCCGAAAACCTTGAAAAGCTCCGCCAAGTCGTACAGTATCTCATCAGGTGGCATATTATCAACAAGCTTATCCACAACCTCCTTGTGAACGCACATATACTCGCACTGCTCGAGCTGCTCATGCTTATTTTCAGCCATTTTCAAGCCTCCTTATATTGTCAACGTTAAAACATATGAATATCTGTTCATATATTATCATAATCTCCACCCGATGTCAATATATCCTATGCACTGTTAAGATTTTGTTTACAAAAAAGACGACCTTTAAAGGTCGCCTTTAGCTAATCTATTAGAAAAATACAATGCTGAATTATACAATTATATAGCTAACTTTTGAGATGTTAACATTTGAACCATTTACGATTAGTTCTTTAGCTTTATTAAGAGTCTGTATGCTTTCCTCATCAAGAGGTACCCTTACTGTTGTCTTAGCTTCTACACTATAAATCTCAGGTTCTCCCTCAAGATTATAAAGGTCATAAGCTACATCTTCGCCGTCTTCTTCAACTACCGCATAAACTGCTAAACTTCCAGATGCAGATTCATCTATTGGTGTTGCATCAATAAATAATGTGTCACCATATCTGAAGTTGTTATTATTCTCCAACGAAATATTCTGACCAGTCTTCCACTTCAGAAGATCAGCTGAACCTTGCCAGAGTATTTCTCCATTAGTAACAACATGTCTGACTACCCTTGAAAAAGTCTTTTCTCCAAGTGTGAAGTGTGCAA
>JAFTAX010000133.1 GCA_017458445.1 Ruminococcus sp.
TCGCCTTTCACAGCAGGCTTATCCCCCTGAGTCTCTTCGTGAGAAAGATACAGTAGCATTCAAATAATCTGAACGGGAGTATTGTTATGGTTTATGTTTTTCTTGCTGATGGTTTTGAAGAAATGGAAGCTCTTTGTCCTGTTGACGTTTTAAGACGTGCAGGAATTGATGTCAAAACGGTTGGCGTTGGCAGTGAAATAGTCAACGGAACACATAATATACCTGTTAAGGCTGATATAACACTTGATGAAGTCAAGCTTGACGACAGCCTTGAGATGATAGTATTTCCTGGCGGTATGCCTGGTGCTGACAATCTGGAGAAGTGCGATGAGGTACAGGCGGCACTTGACTTTTGCGTTGTGAATGATAAATATGTTGCAGCGATTTGTGCAGCACCGATGATTTTAGGCCACAAGGGTTTGCTTGCTGGCAAGAATGCGGTTTGCTTCCCTGGCTTTGAAAGCGAGCTTTATGGTGCAGATATTTCAGCAAACGGCGTTGAGGCAGACGGTGACTTTGTCACAGGCAGGAGTGCAGGCGTTGCATTGCAGTTTGCACTGAAGCTTGTTGAGGTGCTTCGCTCAAAGGAAGATTCTGAGGCACTAAGGAGCTCACTGAAGTGCTGATGAATGACAAGAACACACTGCGTGAACATTATAAAAAGCTAAGGCGTGGCATGCAGCCTGATGAGAAAAACTCCAAAGACGCTGAGGTTGCAGACAGGGTGCTTTCGCTTGATGAATATAAAAAATGCAGTCGTGTGCTTGTGTATGTTGCAACAGATATTGAGGTCGGAACTAAAAGAATAATTGAGCAGAGCTTTAAGCTTGATAAGACGGTTCTGACACCGAGATGTGTTGCGAACACAAACAAAATGGATTTTTATGTTATAAAGTCATTTGATGACTTGAAATCGGGCAGTTTCGGGATACTCGAGCCTGATGAAAAATGTGAGAAAATTGAGCATTTTGAAGCGACTGACTGCTGTTTTGTACCGGCACTTTCGTATGACAAAAACGGCTACAGACTTGGCTTCGGAAAAGGCTTTTATGATAGATTTTTAGAGAGATTTTGTGGAAAAACGATAGGTCTGTGCTATCATAGCTGTGTTGCAGACAAGCTACCTTATTTTCAGCATGACAAGGCAGTTGATTTGATTGTGACAGACGTAGATGTAATAAATATCAAGGATAAGAAAGGATAGGTTGGGAATATGAGTGACATTAAATTCAATTCAGATAAACCTGAGGTTGATAACATGGTGTTCACAGACCAAAGCACATCACCTGAGGAGAAGATTGATAAGTCCGAACTGCTCGAATTTAATCTTGGCAAAGAATCAGACAAGGCGATTGACGAGCTGAAAGAGCTTGACAAAAAGCTTAATGATGAGCTTACTGCTGACCATGCCGACAAAGAGAAAAAGGATTTTTCGATCGACAAGCCGTCTGTTAAGAGCATTGACAAGGACGAGATTGAAAAGAAAACTGAGCATAAGGCTGAAAAGACTAATGCCGAGCAGCACAAGGCTATGCCTGACCTTAATTTAAAGGGTATCAAGGTTGAGCGTGTTGACAATCCTGAAGTGACTATCAAGCCACAGGAGAAAAAGGCTCAAAAGCCTGATCTTGCGATGGAAAAGTCGGCAAGTAAGACAAAGAAACCTGATCTTGATATGGGTGAATTTATTAAAAAAAAAGAAGATGAGGACGACGCAACTCAGGCATTACCAAAAGGAGCAGTAGCTACAGTTAAAAAACCTGCTGCTAAAAAGCCTGCACCTGAAAAGCCTGATGAAAAAGACAGCGGCAAGACGATGATTATGAAAGATACATCGACTATTGCCAAGTCTCAAAAGGCTGAGAAAAAGGCAGGCAAAAAGCCTGCTGAAAGCGTTAGTCCTCAGACAAAAAGGAAAGCAAACAAATCACAGCCTGGAATTAACTACTCGATTTTTGGTGGCTTTTTCCTGGCATTTGGTATCGTTATAATTGCGTTTATTGTTGCTGTCGGCGGAATTTCTCTCGGCAAGGAATACTTAGGCATTGACAAGGCGGAAAACGACATCACATTTAACATTCCAAAGGGTTCGACAAGCTCTGATATTGCGGACTTGCTTGAAGAAAACCATATTATTGAGAACAAGCTGCTTTTCAGGCTGGCTTTGAAGCTTAACGCACCTGATACTATCTATCCTGGTGACATAACACTTCAGCCGTCAATGGGCTATTCAAACATCATTCAGCAGCTCGGCGTTATGAGAGAAAAGTATGAAACAAAAACGCTGTCATTCCCTGAGGGTGTGACACTTCTTGATGTTGCGAAAAAGCTTGAAAAAGAGGGCGTTTGCAAGGCGAGCGACTTCTTGTTTGAATTTAACAAGGAACAGGGATATGATTTTGAAAAGCTGATTACTGACAATGAAGAAGCCTTCTATCACATGGAGGGATATTTCTTCCCTGACACTTATGATTTTTATGTTGATGATGAGGGCTATAACATAACAAAGACAGTCAGAGAGCATTTTTCAAAGAAGTTTAACAGCAAGATGTTAGCAAAGATGAAAAAGCGTGGACTGACTTTAAACGAGCTTATGACACTTGCTTCAATGGTACAGTGGGAGTCGGGTTCTGTTGAGGATATGCCAAAGGTTGCATCTGTATTCTTAAACAGACTTGATGATCCTGACACGTTCCCTACAATGCAGTCTGACGCTACGGAAAGATATATAACCAAAGTAATAAAGGTGGACGAGGATACTACACAGGCAGAGCTTGAGCATTACACCGAAGTATATGATACATATAACTATCGTGGACTGCCTGCAGGACCAATCTGTAACCCTGGACTTGATGCAATAAACGCAGTTTTGAACCCTGCAAAGACAAACTACTATTACTTCTGTAACAACCTCAAGACTGGTCAGTCATTCTTTGCTGAAACTCTTGAAGAGCATGAGCAGAATCTAAAGAAAGCAGGATTAAGCTAATTTCGGAGGATATATGGAACAGAACAATTTACTTGAAGTGCTTTCTCCTGCAGGCGATATGGAAAGGCTGTATGCGGCACTTGATTTCGGTGCTGATGCAGTGTATCTCGGCGGACAGATGTTCGGTATGCGTGCTGCTTCACCGAACTTTACGTCTGAATCCTTAAAGCAGGCAGCTGATGAGGTGCATAAACGAGGTAAGAAGATTTACCTCACCTGCAACACACTGCCGAGAAATTACGAGATACCGTCATTTGAAGGCTTTGTAAAAGATGCTGTTGATGCTGGCGTTGACGCATTGATTGTCAATGATATCGGGCTGTTTTCGCTTATAAAGAAGTATGCACCAAATATGGAAATGCACGTTTCAACGCAGGCAGGTATTGTAAATTATGTCACGGCACGAGAGTTTTACAACATGGGTGCAAAGCGTGTTGTTCTTGCAAGAGAGCTGTCGCTTGAGGAAATCGCTGAGATAAGGGAGAAAACTCCACCCGAGCTTGAGATTGAGGCCTTTGTACATGGTGCAATGTGCGTCAGCTTTTCGGGCAGGTGTCTGCTTTCACAGTATCTTGTCAACCGTGATGCAAACAGAGGCGAGTGTGCACAGCCGTGTCGCTGAGGTTATCATCTCATGGAAGAAAAGCGTGAGAATGAGTTTTATCCGATTTTTGAGGACGAAAAGGGAAGCTATATATTAAATGCCAAGGATATGTGCATGATAGACCATCTTGACAAGCTCGCTAAGGCTGGTGTAAACAGCTTTAAGATTGAGGGCAGAGCTAAGTCTGCTTATTATGTATCGGTTGTGACAAACGCTTACCGCAAGGCTATGGACATATACAAGAGCAATCCTGATGACTATAAGCTACCGCAGTGGATTCGTGACGAGGTGTTCAAGGTGAGCCACCGTGCGTATTGTACAGGCTTTCTGTTTGGTCACCCGAAGGAATGTCAGTATTATGAAAACAGCGGTTATATCAGGAATTATGACGTTGTTGCGGTTGTTGAAAAGTGCGAAAACGGCGTTATGTATGCACAGCAGAGAAACAAGTTTGACAAGGGTGCAAAGCTTGAGATACTCTCGCCTGAAGGCAAGCCAGTTGAATATATCGCAGAGCATATATTTGATGAATATGGCAACGAGGTTGAAACTGCAAACCATGCTATGATGAAACTGTCGATGCCATGCAGTGAGATTTTCCCTAAGAATTCTATTATAAGAATGGAACGATAACACTAAAACTGGTTCTATTTTACACAAGGATAATGCTATAAACTGCTTGACAAATAATAGAGCTTAAAGTATAATTATAAAGTATTATGCAGAACAAATAATAATAATGGAGTGAGATAATGGTTCAGGGAACAGTCGCTGTTGAAGAGCCTGTAAAGGTTCATACCTGGCGGAAAGTAAAATATAAAGAAAAGCCTGTCTATGATGCTGTAAAAAGAGCATTTGATATAGTGGCATCAGTTTTGGCACTGCTGTTGCTTTCACCGCTGCTTATTGTTGTGACTATACTTATATTTATAACAGATCCGGGCAATCCGTTTTTTGTACAGCAAAGAGTCGGAAAAAACGGCAAGCTGTTTAATATGTATAAGTTTCGCAGTATGCAAAAGAATGCGGAGGACGTTAAGGAGCAGCTTCTGGAGCAAAATGAGGTTGACGGGCCGCTTTTCAAGATTACAAACGATCCGAGAGTTACAAAGGTTGGTGCATTCATCAGAAAAACATCAATTGATGAATTGCCGCAGCTAATAAACATACTTACGGGTGAGATGTCCGTTATCGGACCAAGACCGTTTATCCCTGCTGAGCAGGCAGAGCTTCCTGATGAGAGATTGATGGTGAAACCAGGTCTTTCATGCTACTGGCAGATTGGCGGAAAGAATTCAATTTCGCTTGATGAACAAATGGAGCTTGATTTCAAGTACATAGAAGAACGCTCAGTTGTGACCGATCTTAAGATAATCGGCAAGACAATTAAGTCGGTTTTCAAAAGCGATAATTACTAAGATTAATTACGGGTGAATGGATAAGTTCACCCGTTTTTTGTTTTTGTTGCACAAATGGCGTGGGGTAGGTTGGTGCTTTCGTTGTGCAAAAAGTAGAAAACCCATATTTCCTATTGACTTAATAGGAAATATCGTGTATTATAATAGCATAACCTAAACCCAAAGAAAGGATGATTGAAAATGGGAAAAGTATATAACAATATTTCAGAACTTGTAGGAAGAACACCAATAGTTGAGGTGTCAAGACTTAGCGAAGCATTCGGAGCTACTGATGCAAAGATACTTGCAAAGCTTGAATACTTCAATCCGGCAGGAAGCGTTAAGGACAGAATTGCAAAGGCAATGATTGAGGACGCTGAGGCAAAGGGTGTACTCAAGGCTGGTGCAACAATAATTGAGCCGACATCTGGTAACACAGGAATTGGTCTTGCATCAATCGGTACATCAAAAGGCTACAAGGTAATTCTTACAATGCCTGAAACGATGAGCGTTGAGAGAAGAAATCTGCTTAAGGCTTACGGTGCAGAGATTGTTCTGACAGACGGAGCTAAGGGTATGAAGGGTGCAATTGCAAAGGCTGAGGAGCTTAACAATGAGATTGACGGTTCAATTATTCTCGGACAGTTTGTAAACCCAGCTAACCCTGCAACACATCTTGCAACAACTGGTCCTGAAATCTGGGACGACACAGACGGCAAGGTTGACATCTTTGTAGCTGGTGTTGGTACTGGCGGAACACTTACAGGTGTCGGCGAGTATCTCAAGTCAAAGAACCCTGATGTAAAGGTAGTTGCAGTTGAGCCTGAAACATCACCTGTACTTTCAAAGGGTACACCTGGACCACATAAGATTCAGGGTATCGGTGCAGGATTTGTGCCAGACGTACTCAACACTGATGTTTATGATGAGATTCTTCCTGTTGCTAACGAGAATGCATTCTTAGGCGGAAAAACAATGGCAAAAACTGAGGGAATACTTGTTGGTATCTCATCAGGTGCAGCACTTTATGCAGCAGCTGAGCTTGCAAAAAGACCTGAAAACAAAGGCAAAACAATCGTTGCTGTATTGCCTGATACAGGTGAGAGATACCTCTCAACAGCACTATTTGACTAATAAGAAAATATGCAAAAAAAGAACCGTGTGTTGAAAATCATCAGCACACGGTTTTGTTATGTTCATTTTTATGGTTTGCACTTTCAGCGTATTGTAAAGTTTAGGTACACCCTTTTTAAAGGGTGGCAGGGGTCAAGGGGACAGAGTCCCTTGTCGCTGTCCGCAGACAGCGAAACACCTTTTCCGTAGGGAGCTCCGAAAAGGTTGAATTGACAAAACAGTACAGTGGACTGTTTTGCAAGAAGGGAAGCCCTGCGATAGAGGGCTTCCCTTAAAAAGAAAAGAACAACCTCTCTGAAGAGAGGCTGTCCAATAGATATATTATCTGAACTTTGTATAATGAGCGACAATGTGTCTTGGTGAGCCTGTGTAGAAATCCTTGCCCTTGATGTCGGCACCGTTTCCGCTCATAAGCTCGGCACAGACAAGCCCGTCAAGCTTAAAGTCAGCTACAGGCTTACCGTCGCAGACAATAGTCAGCTTCTTGTCGGCTGTGTTTATTGATAATCCACCAACCTTGCCGATGACCTCTTCATCAGCACCCGTGCGTTCAACAACATAGCTCAGCCGTTTGCCGTGAAAGGTCATAAGCTCTTTGAGAGGTGTGCCGTCATTTTTCAACTTGCGTTTGAAGATGCCCATGTTACTTAGCCTTAGTTCTTACTTCTTCAGTGAGCTTTGTAATGACGTCAGCATAAGGCATTGCAGGAAGCTCGCCCTCTTTTCTTGAACGAACAGTAACAGTGTTGCTTTCAACTTCCTTGTCGCCGACAATGAGCATATATGGAATCTTTTCAAGACGTGATGCCTTGATTTTTGGACCGATGTTTTCATCACGGCTGTCAACAGTTACTCTCATGCCGTAAGATGTAAGCTCGTCAGCAAGCTTCTGAGCGTATTCAACATGGCTCTGATTTATCGGCAGAATTCTTGCTTGCTCAGGTGCAAGCCAAAGTGGAAGTACGCCTGCAAAGCGTTCAAGCATATATGCAAGTGTACGCTCATAGCAGCCGAGAGATGTCCTGTGAATGATGTATGGAAGCTTTTTCTGACCGTCCTTGTCAACATAGTACATACCGAACTTTTCAGCGAGAAGCATATCAATCTGGATAGTAACGATTGTGTCCTCCTTGCCAAAGACGTTTTTGTACTGAATGTCAAGCTTAGGACCATAGAACGCAGCCTCGTCAATACCTACCTCATAGTCGAGACCGATGTCGTCAAGGATTGTTTTCATAGCAGCCTGTGCGTGTTCCCACTGTTCTGCAGTACCCTCATATTTGTTTTTAGGGTTTGCAGGGTCCCATTGTGAGAATCTGAATGTGCAGTTTTCAAGCAGACCTACTGTGTCGAGCATATATTTTGCAAGCTCAAGACAGCCCTTGAATTCTTCTTCAAGCTGGTCAGGACGCAGGATATAATGTCCCTCAGAGATAGTAAACTGACGAACACGGATAAGGCCGTGCATTTCACCGCTGTCCTCATTTCTGAAGAGTGTTGATGTTTCAGTCAGTCGCATTGGCAGGTCACGGTATGAACGCTGTCTGTTGAGGAAAACCTGATACTGGAACGGACAGGTCATCGGACGCAGTGCGAAGCATTCCTTTTCCTCGTCTTGAGGATCGCCCATAACAAACATTCCGTCAAGATAGTGGTCCCAGTGACCTGAAATCTTGTATAAATCTCTCTTTGCAAAAAGTGGTGTCTTTGTGAGCTGACAGCCCTTAGCCTGCTCAGTGTCCTCAACCCATCTTTGCAAAAGCTGAACAACTCTTGCACCCTTAGGCAGAAGCACAGGAAGACCCTGACCGATATAGTCAACAGTTGTGAAGTATTCAAGCTCACGTCCGATTTTGTTGTGGTCACGGAGCTTTGCCTCTTCGAGTGCCTTGAGATGTTCCTCGAGCAGTGAAGCCTTTGGAAAAGCAGTGCCGTAGATACGGGATAGCTGCTTGCCGTCCTCAGCCTTGCCCCAGTATGCACCAGTGCATGAAAGCAGCTTTACAGCTTTGATTGGAGCAACGCTCATGATGTGCGGGCCAGCACAAAGGTCAACAAAGTCACCCTGCTTATAGAATGAAAGCTTTTCGCCTAAGTTGTCGTGCTTGTTAATAAGCTCAACCTTGTAGTCCTCGTTGCGTTCTTTCATAAGAGCAAGAGCCTCATCAGCAGGAAGCTCGAAGCGTTCAAGCACATAGCCTTCCTTTGCAAGCTTTTTCATTTCCTTCTCAATAGCTTCAAGGTCAGCAGGTGAGAATGGCTTTGCTACTTCAAAGTCATAGTAAAAGCCGTTTTCTGTTGCAGGACCTCTTGCAAGCTTAGCTTCAGGATAGAGATTCTTAACAGCCTGAGCCATGAGGTGAGAAGCTGTGTGCCAGAAGGTATCCTTGCCATATTTTGAATCAAATGTCAGAACTTCAAATTCGCAGTCGCTGTCAATAACAGTGCGGATATCATTAATCTCACCGTTGATTTTTACACAGCAGGCAGCCTTATAAAGTCCCATGCCGATGCCTTTTACGATTTCATAAGCAGGCATTGCATTTTCAATTTCACGAATGCTTCCGTCCTTGAGAGTAAGTTTAATCATAATAACCCTTCCTTTTTGTGTATTTTAAACGTCCTTAAATGCTTGATAAAATAAAAAACCCCGTGAAAGATAAATCTCTCACGGGACGATATTCAGTCGTGGTTCCACCCGAGTTTATGCATTACTGCAACTCATTGAGTCAAATAACGGTGACAAGCCGATGCTTATTAGGCATACTCATAAGGTGGTGTCTGAATCTTTTGATAACGCAGTGCTTTCAGCTAACACACTGCTCTCTGTTGAAACCAATTACAAAATTCAGCTTCCTTAATCAAAGATTTAAGGCATATTAATTTCAATTAGAGTGTAACACTTTTTAAAAAGTTTGTCAAGTGCAAAAAAATCCCGCAGGATTTTTTGTATAAATCACTAATAACACCTTGACAAATCAGGGAAATTATTATACAATATTTATATGCATTATGTTTATATATGCCTGTATGATTTTACAAATAGTAGGATAATCATTCGGCTTTTATATAATATTTTATGCTTTTAGTATCTTTACAATTTAATATGGTGGGAAATTGATTGGACTTTTGAGTGACACAAGATGACGATTATTTCCCGACTTTCTAAGAAGGAGGAAACACTACACATGGGTATAGGATATGTAGTATTGTTCTGCGTGATTGCGTTTGTGGTTGCTGCAGTGATATTTGGTTTCATATTCTTCAAGCTGGGTATAAAATACCGCAAGAAAACTGCGGAAGCTACACTCGGTTCAGCTGAAAAAGAAGCTGAAAGAATACTTGATGAAGCAAAGAAAGATGCAGAAACACGCAAAAAAGAAGCTCTTATCGAAGCAAAAGACTAAATACATAAGTCAAGACAGGAAGCTGAAAAAGAGCTTAAAGAACGCAGAAGCGAAGTATCAAGACAGGAAAGACGACTGAATCAGAAAGAAGAGTCAATCGACCGTAAGCTCGATTCGATGGAAAAGAAAGAGGAAACACTCCAGAAGAAACTCAAAGCCGCTGGCGAAAAAATGGAAGAGGCTGACCGTATCAAGAAGTCGCAGATTGATATGCTCGAGAAGATTTCTCAGTTTTCTGTTGAACAGGCAAAGGAATATCTGCTCAAGAACCTCGATGATGAGCTGGTGCATGAAAAGGCGGTCAAGATTTCAAGCTATGAAGCTCAGATTAAGGAAGAGTGTGAAAGCAAGGCAAGACAGTATATCTCACTTGCTATTGCAAGATGCTCAGCAGACCAGGTGTCTGAAGCAGCAGTGTCGGTTGTACCGCTTCCTAACGACGAGATGAAGGGTAGGATCATCGGTCGTGAGGGACGTAATATCCGAACAATTGAAACTCTTACAGGTGTTGATCTTATCATTGACGATACACCAGAAGCTATTACTCTTTCATGCTTTGACCAGGTGAGAAGAGAAGTTGCAAGAATTGCACTTGAAAAGCTTATCCAGGACGGCAGAATCCACCCGACACGCATCGAGGAAACTGTTGATAAGGCAAGACGAGAAGTTGAATACAAGATTAAGCAGGAAGGTGAAAGAGCTGTACTTGAAACCAACGTGCATGGTCTTAATCACGAGCTTGTCAAGCTTATCGGACGTCTCAGATTCAGAACAAGTTATCGCCAGAACGTGCTTGACCATTCTATTGAGGTTGCACACCTTGCAGGAATGATGGCTTCAGAGCTTGGCGTTGACGCAAACCTTGCAAGAAGAGCTGGATTGCTCCATGATATTGGTAAGGCACTCAGCTATGAGATTGAAGGCTCGCATGTACAGATAGGCGTTGATGTATGTAAGAAATACAAGGAAAGCCCTGACGTTATTCATGCGATTGAAGCTCATCATGGCGATGTTGAAACAAGAACTGTAGTTGCTGCACTTGTACAGGCTGCTGACGCTATTTCAGCCGCAAGACCTGCTGCAAGAAGCGAAAACTATGAAAACTATATCAAGCGTCTGCAGAAGCTCGAGGAGATTTGTACTTCATATGACGGAGTTGATAAATCCTTCGCTATCCAGGCTGGACGTGAGGTAAGAATTATGATTGCACCTGAAAAGGTAAATGATGAAAACATGGTTCTTGTTGCAAGAGAGATTGCTAAGAGAATCGAGGATGAAATGGATTATCCTGGACAGATTAAAGTACATCTCATTCGTGAAAGCAGAGCAGTTGAATATGCTAAATAATTGAAAATTATGGCGGACAATTAATTTGTCCGCCTTTTTCATTGTACCAAAAAAATGCAACCCCGATTTCTCAGGATTGCACCGTTTGTTATAAATATTCAAAGATTACTTGTCGATTTCCTCAACTTCGTCTTCGATTTTGTCAAGAGTTTCTTCAACGCCGTCAGCAACTTCGTCAACAGCATCTTCAACCTTTTCTGCAACGTCTTCAACTGCATCTTCTGCACAGTCGCAGCACTCGTCACAGCACTCATCGAAATCGTCGTCTAATTCTTCATAATCGTAATCTTCAAGCTCCTGACGCTTTTTCAAAGCGAAAATTGCAGCAGCACCGGCAGCAATTGCACCAAGAGCAGCAAAAATTTTCAATCCGCTTGCCATATTCAACAACTCCTTTAAATTTGCTATAAATCCAGCGTAATATCTTGGATTAACCTAATTATATCACATTATAATTAATTAATCAAGGGATTTTGAAAATATTTTATTAATTTTGTCTATATGTTTCCCGTGAGATTCATAATTATGCTTATTGCGGTCAGCGGTGCAGTTTCACACCTTAAAATCCTGCTTCCAAGCCCTATAGTTACAGCTCCCTTGTCAACGCACAAGTCAACCTCAGCCTGTTCAAATCCACCCTCGCTTCCGATGAACACGCCTACAGTTGAATCGGCTGTAAGGTCGGTATCATTCAGTCTTTTGCCACCTTTTTCATAGCAGACAAAAGCATAATCAAGCTCGCCTAAAAGTTCACTGCATTTGTTTATATCAATTATATCCTCGACCTGCGGGATTATTCCACGCCCTGACTGCTTTGCAGCTTCAAGGGCGATTTTTTGCAGCCTTTTACGCTTTTTGTCAAAGCCTTTTTTATCAGGCCTTGAAACGCAACGTGAAGTGATAACAGGGTATATTCTTGCAACGCCCAGCTCAACTGCCTTTTGTATGATATATTCAAGCTTGTCGCCTTTCGGGACTGCCTGAAAAAGCGTAAGGTCGATGTTTGGCTCAGAAGCTGGGACAAAGCTTTTTATCTCACAGACAACCTGCTCATCAGAAATGCTCTTGATAATGGTGTTGTAGTCCACGCCGTTTTTGCAGACAGTCAGCTCATCGCCCAATCTCATTCGCAGGCTTCTGCCGATATGCACAGCGTCAGAACCGCTGATAATTGCAGTAGTATCGGATATATCATCTGAAAAAAATCTCGGCATTATATGCTTCTCCTTTCATTATGTCAAGCTTAGTATAAGTATAGCATATGTGATAGAATATTTCAATAAATTTCATGCTCATCTCAAGAACTTTTCACAGTCACATCACAATAGTGGGTTATTATATAAACATCAAAGGGAAACTTTGATAGACGTTATTTTCCTCCTTACTTTAAAAGATATAAAATGATATGCAGGCTTAATACCCCCAAGCCTTCATATAGATTCGGTGTCAGCCACCGAATTCTCCCCTATATTTTTCATTTTTGGGCATCCGCTATTTTTAGCGGATGTTTTTTTGCTGCCATTTTGCCAAAAAGCGTTGATTTTATTGACATAAAAGGCGGTTTGTAATATAATATAGGTGTATATGCTTAAAAAATATATCTTGAAAGGTGAAATATGAACTTTTTTTGTTTAGCTTTTTTTATAACCGCCTTGCAGATTAATATCAGCTGGTGGGGAAATTATCTTATAAAGCTTATTGGTATGCTGTTTTTTGTGCTTGGAATACTTGAGGTGTCATGCTTTAACTCAGGCTTCAGACGCTTTAAAATGCCAGCGGTTGCAGTTGCAGGACTATCAGCCGTTGGGGCGGTATGCTTTGCTGTGATGTCGGCTGCTGGTGCATCGAAAAATGCCTTGAATATTGCAGGAATAGCGTTCGGCGTTGTGGTAACACTCTCGGCACTTGCTTTTCAAAAGCCGATAATCAGGGATATTGCGGCTGACAAGGAGCTTGTCAATGATGTGTCATTAGTTAAGCGTTTTTCAAAAAGTTGGGACAAGCTTGCGATAATAACGCTTGCAAACCTTGTGTGTGACATTGTAAACCGACTGGCTGCGGCTAAAGTGCTTGTAGATTATTCGGGGCTGCTCATGGCGATAAGCAAAATTCTGATGTATATATTTGCACTTGTGATTTTATTTCAGGCGAATAAAATCAGGGTTGATCACAACAAAAAGCATAGTGCTTAGTAAAAGGTAGGGAAGTTATAATGCTGTCAGTAATAATTCCAAGCTATAATGAAGAGAATAATATAATCAACACAGCCGATACCGTGACAAACTTGCTTGATGACAATGGCATTGAGCATGAGATTGTTTTTGTAAACGACGGCTCGACAGATTCAACATGGGATAAAATGTCCGCTCTTGCAAACGAGAGGGATAATGTTACCTCTGTGAATTTCAGCAGAAATTTTGGCAAGGAAAGTGCTATCTTTGCAGGACTTGAGGTTGCAAATGGAGATGCCTGCGTGCTGATGGACTGTGATTTGCAGCACCCTGCTGAAACGATTGTCGAGATGTATAACGTCTGGAAAAACAATGATGTTGATATAGTTGAAGGCAGAAAGAAAAACAGGGGCAAGGAAAACTGCTTCCACAGATTCTTTTCACTGCTGTTTTACAGAATGATAAATAAGTCGTCAGGGCTTGATATGGACTCAGCGTCTGATTTCAAGCTGCTTGACAGAAGGGCAGTTGATGCACTTAACAATATGCCTGAGCGTCTGACATTCTTCAGGGCTATGTCAAGCTGGGTAGGCTTTAAGACCGAGCAGGTGTATTTTGAAGTAGCAGAGCGTGAAAACGGCAAGTCGAAATGGACAGGGAAATCGCTTTTCAGATATGCTGTAAGCTCGATTACATCATTCACCAGTGCACCGCTTCATCTTGTAACAATTTTCGGCATTATCACATTCATTATCTCGGTAGTGCTGGGTGTTGACACGCTTTATAATAAAATCTGGGGCAATTCAGAAGCAGGATTCCCGACAGTTATCATACTCCAGCTTTTGACCACAAGCATAATAATGTTCAGCCTTGGAATTATAGGCTATTATATCTCAAAGATATATGAAGAGATAAAAAATCGTCCGAGATATATTATCAAGGAAATAGTCAGCAAGAAAAAGGATAATAAGGAGCAATAAATGAAAAACGCTTTACAGTATGGTGGAACAAAAACCTTTGCACAAAGGTTCAGGGGACTTTTTGCAAACAGGTGGATATATCTTACAATATTTCTGATTCCTGTGGTTGTCATGTACACGGTTTATGCTTTTCATGGCGTTCACCCGTTCAGCACAAACTCGGTGCTGGTGCTTGACTTAAACGGGCAGTATGTCTATTACTACGAGGCGTTCAGGGACTATATCCACGGTGGCGATAATTTCTTCTACAACTGGTCAAGAAATCTCTCAGGCGAGATGTTCGGCGTGTTTGCATATTACCTTGCAAGCCCGTTTATGATTATAATCTGCCTGCTGCCAAGAACATGGATGTGCGGTGCAATTGAAACGCTCCAGCTTTTAAAGATGGGAACAGCGGCAGTTACTTTTGCATTTTTCCTGAGAAGAACAGCAAAGCCAAAGAATCTCTCGCTTGTTGTGTTCAGCAGCTGCTACAGCCTGATGACATACATGATTGTAGAGCTTATGAACCCGATGTGGCTGGACGGTCTGATACTCCTGCCGCTTATCTGTTTAGGTGTGCACAGGCTTGTTGACAAGGGCAAGCTTTTGCCGTTTGTTATTCCGCTTGCACTTGTGTTTATCGCACATTTTTACATCGGCTATATGATTGGAATATTCACATTCATGTATTTTTTGTTCTATTGCTTTACAAAGAAGAGAAGAATATTCCCTGAGCATTTTTTCAGATCAATTGTATGCTTTGCACTCGGCACACTGACGGCACTTTTGTGTGCAGCGATTGTGCTTATTCCTGTTTACAATTCATTAAAGCTCGGTAAATTTGAGTTTACAGAGCCTGACTATTCGCTGGCAACACAGTTTGATTTTCTGACTGTTATAACAAAAATGTTCCCGCTGACCTACGACTCTGTAAACGTCGAAGGTCTGCCAATGATTTATTGCGGAACTATTACTGTATTTTTGATTCCGCTGTTCTTTATGAACAAGAGGATATATATAAAGAAAAAAGTCGGACTCGGAGTGCTTGCATCAGTCTTGCTTGCATTCATGTATATACGTCCTGCTGACATGGTATGGCACGGCTTCCAGATGCCAAACTGGATTCCTTTCAGATATTCATTTGCACTTTCGTTTGTATTCTTGCTCATGGCGTTTGAAGCGTTTGAGAACATCAGAGGAGTAACAGCAAAAGAGATTGGCGGAGCGTTCTTTGGGATAATCGTGTTCCTGTTCTGGTGCGAGCGTGAAAACTATGAGCATTTCCAGATTTTCGAGTCGTTCGGACCAAACGGAAAGTACACAATTCCGCAGGGTATCTGGGGTGCAATGCTTGCAATGGTTGTATACTTTGCGGTTTTGTATCAGCTCAGAAAGAAACGCAGAGTGACAAAAATCATGTCAGTGTTTGTATGCATATTGATTGTCGGTGAGCTGACGATCAACACAATGGACACTGTCAAGAAGTGCGACATGGAGGTAGCCTACAGCAAATATACAAGCTATGAGCCGTATATGAGCAACCTCCGTGATGTTGTAAGCAAGGTTAAAGAAGCCGACAAAGAGCCGTTTTACAGAATGGAAGCGACCTTCCACAGAACAGTGAATGACCCGATTGGTTCGGGATATTACGGCGTTTCACATTCAAGCTCGACAATGAATTCACCAGTGCTGACAATGCTTGATGAGCTGGGATTCGGATATGGCGGACATTCAACCACATATATCGGCAAGACATACATTACTGACGCATTGTTTGACATAAAATATGTTATGGACAAAAAGGATTCTGACGGTGAAAACCATTATCAGAGCCGTGACGTATCGGTACCGAAGGAATATGACCTTGTCAAGACAATTCAGGAAGACGGTGCTAAATTCAAGATTTATCAGAACCCTTATGCAATCGGTCTTGGAGTTGCAGCAGACAACAGGATAACTGAGGTTAAGCTTGACGAGAACAATCCTTTTGAAAACCAGAATATGATACTCAGTGCATTGACCTCAAAGCAGGATTTGACACAGTATTTCACAAGGATAAAGCCTTATGACCACCAGACAGAAAACCTAAAGGTCGGCAAGCTATCTGACGGACATAAGTGGCTATATTATGAGGACGAGGATAAGACTGAATGTCACGTTGACTTCCTTATTGAGATGGATAAAACGTCCGACCTTTATATGTATCTGCCGTCAGTATACCAGCGTATCTGCAACGTCTGGGTACAAAAAGAATCAGAGTATGGAAACGGCTCAAACGAAATGAAGTTTATGGGCCAGTTCTATGACGGCGACTGCTATGCAATAATGAATCTCGGCAAGTATGAGAGTGGCGAAAAGGTGAGAGTTCGAGTAACTGTTGCCAATGACGAAAACGCGGCATATTGGACTGATGAGCTTTTCTATTCATTTGACATGGACAAGTTTGAAGCAGATATCGCTGAGGTTCAGAAGAAAACATGGAATGTAACCGAGCATAAGGGTGGTCACGTCAAGGGCGAGATAACTGTTGACACTGATGACCAGCTGCTGTTTACAACAATCCCGCAGGAAAACGGCTGGACGGTCAAGGTAAACGGCAAGCAGGTTGAAACAAAAACATCGCTTGACTGCCTGATTACAATTCCGCTTGAAAAGGGCAAAAACGTTGTAACAATGGACTTCAGCCCGAACTATTTCAAGCTTGCGATAATCGTATCAATTGCAGGACTGCTTATCGTTATGATAATATTCATTTTCCAGTATAAGCAGGGCGTGATTATCAATAAAATCCTCAGAAGGCAGGATAAATAGTTAAAAACAAAGCACGTTTCAGTAATTGAAACGTGCTTTTTGTTCGATAAGTGCTTAGGTGGCGGACATTTTCTGTAAGTCATATTCCAAGCTTTGAGAATACACCTGAGAATATCGGCACTGCAAATGAAAAGCCTAAGGATAAAACCCAGATAAGCGTGTCTGGTTTAACAAGTGTGAACACACCGCTCAGCAGTGGAACATATATGCATAAAAGCAGGCAGGCTATTGATACAACTACCGCAAACAGCATAAACGGGTTTGATAAAAACGGCACCGAAAAGAGAGTCTTTTCCTCGCTTTTACATTCAAAAACGTGTATAAGCTGTGAAGCGATAAGCGTTATTAAGGCACCAGTTCTTGCCTCATCAAGCGTGCAGCCAAGCTTTAAAAGCGTTGTAAAACAGCCGAGAGTGCAAAGTCCTATTAGTATTCCACGCAGGATAATCCTGCCTAAAAGACCGCCTTTGAAAAAGCTGTCGGATTCTTTTCTCGGCGGCTTGTGCATGACCGATTTTTCGCCTGGCTCAAGCCCTAACGCAACAGCAGGAAGTCCGTCTGTGACGAGGTTTACAAGCAGTATCTGTGCCGGCAAAAGCACAATCGGCAGCCCCATTATTATTCCGCCGAACATTGTCAGCACCTCGCCGATGTTGCATGAGATAAGATATCTTACAAATTTTCTGATGTTCTGATAAATTGTGCGTCCTTCCTCAACGGCGTTTACAAGCGTTGCGAAGTTGTCATCAAGCAGTATAACATCAGCAGCCTGCTTTGTGACATCTGTGCCTGAATAGCCCATTGAAACGCCGATTGAAGCTTCCTTTATCGCTGGTGCATCGTTCACGCCGTCACCCGTCATCGCACAGACATTGCCGTTTGATTTGAACGCCTTGATAATCCTCAGTTTGTGTGCAGGAGTTACCCTTGCGTAAACGGATATGCTGTTTATGGTATCAAGCAACTGCTCATCGGTCATCTTATCAAGCTCATCGCCGGTTACGGCTAAATCGCCATGCTTTAGTATTCCGACTTCTTTTGCAACAGCACAGGCGGTCAGCTTGTGGTCGCCCGTTATCATAACGGTTTTTATGCCTGCTTTCTGGCAGAGTGCAACCGAGCGTTTAGCCTCAGGTCTTGGTGGATCAGCCATGCCCATAAGTCCTAAGAATATAGCTTTTCCAGCTTCAATCTTAGAAAAGGCAAGCACCCGAAGTCCCGATTTTGCAAGCTTGTCATTCTGTCTGAGTATAAGCTGTCGGTCGCTGTGAGACAGCGAAATCGGCTCGCCAGAATCAGCGGACAGCTTATGTTCACATTCATTTGCAATAACATCAACAGCACCTTTTTTGTATGTCACACGCTTGCCGTCCGAGCTTTTGCAAAGAACCGACATATACCTCAAATCGCTGTCAAAAGGCTGTTCATCGAGCCTTTCAAAAGGCAGATTTTCAATGTCGATTCCACCGCTTACCGCAGCGTTCAGGATTGCAGTTTCAGTCGGGTCACCGATAGCCTCATGCTTTGAAACCTTGCCGTGTCGGTTTCTGCCTGATGACAGCGGTGTATCAGTGAGCTTTGCATTATTGCAGACAGCACCGCAGACAAAAAGCTCATAAAGCGGTAAGCTGTCAGCTATATTTATTTGCTTGCCGTCAGCAGTCGTGACAGCGTTTTTGCCTTTTGAGAGCGTAAGCTCGGTCATGCTGTCGCTTAGTGTAAAAAGGTCGGTCACAGTCATCTTGTTCATGGTGAGCGTACCGGTCTTGTCGGTGCAGATAACGCTCGTGCAGCCGAGCGTTTCGACCGAGTGAAGCTTATGCACAAGAGCATGGCGTTTGAGCATTTTTCTTACAGCCATTGCAAGAGCTATAGTCACCGCAGCAGGCAAGCCCTCAGGTATAGCTGCAATAGCGATAGATATGCCAGTCATCAGCATATCAAGCACAGGTTCACCTCTTATTACACCTGCAAGAAAAACGATAACACAAACGCCAAGACATATCAGTGCAAGCGTCCTGCCAAGCTCACCCAGTTTCTTTTGAAGCGGTGTCTGCTGTGAGTCGATGCTTTCAAGCATAAGCGACACCTTGCCCATCTGTGAGCGTTCGCCTGTTGCAACAGCCTGAAGCTGTCCCCAGCCTCTTGTTGCAACAGTTCCCATATATCCCATGTATTGCTGGTTAAGGCTTGAAAACTCAACCTGAGTTGTGCGTGCAATTTTTTCTGCAGGAACAGCTTCGCCCGTGAGTATCGACTCATCACAGGTAAGTGATTTTGCCTTGAGTATGTATCCGTCACACGGTATTCTGTCACCTGCTTCAACCTCAAAAACATCACCAGGTACGATTTGTGTTGCAGGTATAACAGTCAGCTTGTTGTCACGGTAAACCTTAGCATTCGGTGCGGTCATTTCTTCCAGACGTTCGATAGTTTTCTCACAGCGATACTCCTGAACAAATCCCAAAACAGCGTTCACCACAACGATAATAAGTATGGGTATAGCATCAGTATATTCTCCCATAAGCACCGAGATAACGGTTGCAACAAGAAGTATCATCACCATAATATCATGAAATTGCCCTGCAAAAATCTTCAAGGCACTGTTTTTCTTCTTTTTATAAAGCCTGTTTTCACCTGTCACCGAAAGCAGATGCAAAGCTTCAGCAGTAGATAAGCCGATTGCTTTTGCGGGAAGTGTATCATCATGTAAATCTTTTGTAAGAACCTCAAGCATTATTTTTCTCCTTTCCTGTCAGCTTGTCAAGGGTAGTCCCTTATAGATTCTATTCTATAAAGCTGCAAAAAATGCCTGAGAAAGTATCAATAAAAAAGCCTCGTGGTAAAATCCACGAGGCGTAAGATCTGTTTATTTTGCAGATGAGCTGTCAGCTGTTGACGAATCCGCACGCTTTAAAGGTTTGGTAGTCAGTCCAGGGTCATTGGCTTTTCTTGCCTTCTCGGTCAGGTCATTTACAATAGCCGAGAACACCTTGAAGCTTTTTTTATAGCCTTTTTTCATGTCCTTTAAAGATGTGCTCATAGTTTCCATAGGTTCACGGATTGATAGCACAACATCATTCGGCATATTCTCAAACTTAACCTGCTCTGCAAACAGCTTCATGTTAAGCGAAAAGCCCTGCTCAGTGATATATTCATTGTCCTTGAAATCTTTGTCAAGGTCTTTTTTCATAATGTCCGTTACCTGCTTGTCGGAGTTTGAATCGGTAATAAACATCATGCAGTCAGCAGACTGCAGCATTCCAAGAAACTTTGACTGGTTTGACACCAAAAGATCATCATGGCTGTTTTTGTCAAGAGGTGAGATAATAACTCTTACATTAACCTCACCGTCACCGTTTAAGTCATCAGTGTACTTTTCAAAAAAGCTCTCAAGCTCTTCCTGACGGTAAGTCAGCCCGTTGTTTGCAACCATCATAACCGTAAGATCAGGGCTTGTCTTGCTGAAAGTGTGATAAAAGATATATCCGCAGGCAATAAGCAAAAACAGCACAAAAAGCAGGATATATTTATAGTGAAACCATATATTTGAAACTTTTGCAAAGCCGTGAAGCTCGGGTGCTTCCTCATGCTCTTCCTTGATTGTTTCAGACTCATCAATAACGCCGTTTTTAAGCTTTATAAGCTCAATTTTCTCCGCCTGAATACGCTTTTCACGCTGTTTTGCAAGCTGTTTTTCACGCTCAGCTTCATCACGCCTTTTTTGCTCTTCAAGCTGTCTGCGTTCCTGCTCTTTTTTAGCAAGCTCTTTTTCATATTCATAATCATCATCAGGAATAAGCCTGTTGTTATCCGCCATTTAGCAAACCTCTTTTCACTAAAGATTCATAAGTCAGAATTATTATAAAGCATATTTATTAACTGGATATTAACACAACTGACACTTCACCTTGCTTATTTCTGGTTTTCTCTTGCCTTTTTGAATTCTATGTGTTATAATACCTTTGAAGAATATGCGTGTGGGTGTAATACGCCTGTATGAAAGAATAGGCACTTGCTTGCTCATACCAAACTAATTTTGGAAGTGGCGTGGCACACCCTTGGCAAGACACCATATTATTCTTTCCTTGGCTCTTCTTATTTATTAAGAAGAGCCTTCACTTTTGTAATTGACTTATCATTTCAGAAGTATTATAATAAATATAAGAGGTGTAATAAAATGAAAAGTGTATATAAATTTATATCATTAGCGTTAGCTTTCACAATGCTGATAGCATTATCTTCCTGCAAAAAGGACGACACTGAGAGCAAAACTGCAGGCATATCCGCAAAAGAGGTTCTTACTGCCGTGACTGATGAAAACATGGACGGCAAGGCGTTTTTCAAGGAGGACATTTTCAAGGATAACTGCCAGAAGCTCTATGGGATTGAGTATTCAGATCTTCAAGACGGCGGTATAATCTATAATTCAGCAGGCGGACTTGCCGATGAGATCTCAATTATCAGGCTGAAGTCTGATGCGTCACATGACCCGTTAGATGTGCTTAACAGCCGAAAGGAAATGCGTATCCGTGACTTTACAGGCTATAGCCCTGATGAAGTCAGCAAAATTGAGAACGCAGTTGTCTTTGAAGCAAGTGGCTTTGCTGTGCTGATTATATCAGACAACGCAGACGATTTGCAGGAAAAAGTAACAAGTGCAATTAAAAAAGGATAAGGAGATGTTTTGATGAAAAAGAGTGTAGTGTGTTTATGTATGGCGTTAGTGCTTCTTGTAAGTTCAGGCTGTGCATTACAGGGCAATAACAAAGACTTGAAGGAAAGCATAGATAAGCTTAGCGAAAAGATTGATAAAATGATGGACGACCTTGACTATGGCGAGGAAATACATGAGATTTATGACGATACAGAAGTTGTAAAGGCGTATAAATCAGGCGACTCATCAAAGCTTAAAGACGAAAAGGATAAGTATATTCTCGAGCAGGCAACAAAAGCGGTTGATAAAATTATCAAAGACGGTATGACCGATTATGAAAAGGAAAAAGCGGTCTATGATTATATCTTTGACAACACTAAATATGACAATGCGGCACTTGCAGCTATTGATACATCAGGCGAGGACTCACATAATCCTTACGGCTTTTTCCATGACAAGTCGGTAATCTGTGTCGGCAACGCAACGACATTCAAGCTGTTTATGGATATGCTTGACATCGACAGCAAGATTATCCATTCAACAACTGCTGGCGAGCATGCATGGAATGTTGTTAAGATTGACGGCGACTGGTACCACGTTGACCTAACATTTGATAACGGCGACAAAAGCCCGACTTATGCATATTTCAACGTTACTGACAAAGCAAAGGGCAACGATTACCCATGGGATAAAAGCAAATATCCAAAATGTACCGCAACAAAATACTGCTATGTAATCCAGAACGCACAGCAGCTTGACAGTCTGTATGACATTCCTGCCGCACTGAAAAAAGCGATTGACGCTAAAAAGAGCTGTGTATACTTCAAGCTCGATGTACCAAAAGGTCAGAACGCAGTTGTTTATTCAGAAATCGTGCGTAACTTGTTTGATTGCTTAGAGTGCGATGATTTGTATATCAGCGGTGTTTCGGCAACCTGTACGGACGACAACAAATCCGTAGTCTGCACAGTTTCAATTTCAAAAGATGAAGATTCTGAAACCAGCCTGATTAATTCAATCGTTGACTATAAAAAGCTGAGCGAAGAGTTTGAAAAAGTCTTTGACGGCGATGTAACACTGTTTGAAGAATATGAAGAGGATGACGAATAAAGCATAATACAAAACGGAGCTTCTAAGTTCAGAAGCTCCGCTTTTTTTATTTTTTCATATCAGGGTTTATGAATGTTACAGGGTCAATCCAGTTACCGTTTCTTTTAAGCCCGAAGTGCAGATGTGATGGCTCAGCAGCCTCAATTTCAGCAGAGTCACCAACAGCACCGATAACCTCGCCCGAATCAACCTCATCGCCTTCAATCACCGTCATAGCTTTAGCAAGGTTGTAATAGTAACCGATTATTCCGTCACCATGGTCAATTGTCATGCAGTTGCCCCAGAGAGCGTCCTCCCAGATCCTTGTCACAACACCTCTGTTCATAGCCTTGACCTGAGTACCGTTTTCAGCCTTGATGTCAATTCCGTCATGCGTTTTCCAGACACCGAGCGTCTTTGATTTAACGAGATTACCATTGCTGAAAGGGTTTATTATCTCGCCGTTCACAGGCATGACGTTCGGCTGTGTCTTTGGAACTGATACCTGTGAGCTGCTGTCTGAAAGCGAGCTGTCCTTGTCTTTTTCAACGCCTGATGTCTTTTCATCAGCCTGCAGATGAGATAAGCTTGAAGCGTTTTTCTCTATCGAAAACGAGATGTTATCACTCACCTTTGAAACCGCATTGTTGTATGCAGCAATTCCTGCACCGCCAACAGCCAGCAGGCAGGCACCCAATGTGATGTAGAGTCCTTTTTTCTGAAGCAGCTTAGCAAATCCCATTTCTTTTATACTTTTCATAACGTTACGACCTTTCTCCGATTGGTTTTAAAATAAGGATAGCCCTGAAAAAAGCAGGGTGCATTATGTCACCGGAAACATAAGTCCTTTGGAATTATGTTTGACAAAAATAAAAGGATTATTCAAACTAAATATAGAAATATTTGTATGTGTTTCTGACTAAATATGGTACCGATATTTAAA
>JAFTAX010000134.1 GCA_017458445.1 Ruminococcus sp.
TCAAACGCATAAATCTGATAAACGCCGTCACGCTCATAGACATCAATGTTACCGACTACCAGAACGCGCATTCCGTCCTCAACTTGAAACTTCAGCCTGCTGACGTTATTTGCCCACATAACAGCCTTAATTGCACTGCCGTTATCCTTCAGCGTAAAATAAGCGTGTCCCGATTTATAGTGGATATTATAATTGGAGATTTCGCCTTTAACGGCAACGCCCTTTAGCTTGATATCCGTTTTTATTTTATGTGCTATGTAATTGTTCAGCTGTGAAACTGTAAGTATCGAGCTCAATGGATCATACCCCTTTTCAACGCACAGTAAACCGCTGTTCCAACAGCATTGTCACAGGAAAGCTCGGGCTTTGCAAAGAAAGCACCAAGCTTACCCGATATTCTATCTCTGATTATACTATCAGACATTACCCCGCCGACACAAAGCAGCGGCATTTTTCCATATTTATCAAAAGCTGAAGCTATCATGCTCTCAAACGTCCTGCACAGATACTCTATGCAAAACAAAGCAATGTCCTCATAGCTTTCATTATCATCAAACATCTTCCGACACATATTCTCAAGCCCAGAAAGACAGCAGCTGCCGTCCTTTATAACAGGCTTAATCTTAAAGCTGCGTCTGCTCTTTAGTGCAAGAGCTTCAAGCTCTTTTCCGCACGGAAAATCAAGCCCCAGCATAACGCCTGCTCTATCTACCGCCTGCCCTGCTTTCAAATCAAGCGAACAGGCAATTTCCTGCACATCAACAACCGTGTCATCATCATTCGGTCTGCACAAAAGCAAATCGGTTGTGCCGCCGCTTGCATGAAATGCCAAAAACGGCTTATTATCATTCAGCAAATCGAGCTTACCGCAGGAATAAAGCCCTGCAAGAATATGCCCGACCTGATGCGAAGTCCTCTCGGGCTTTATGTCAAGCACCGCACCAAGCGACTTTGCAAAGCCGTCACCAACCGTAAAGCATGGCATATATGAGCCGTCAACCAGTCTTGGTGCAAAAGACACGCCGATTCCGTCAATGCTGACATCACCCTGCATCAGCTTTTCAATCACAACCGGCAGCTGTGCGGTGTGGTGAAAAACAGCGTCCGACTGCCTTATGCCCTTTTCGCCCGACTTGACAGGCAGGAGCATTTTCTGCTGCTGGACAGCCATTGTATTTGTATCAAGCAACGCAACCGATGTTGTATAGTTGCTTGTGTCGATACCTAAAATCATACTCATTGTGCCTTTAGAGCTTCTTCGCTTCTGGAATATGAGCCAAGCACGCCGTTTACAAACGAAACATCAGACTCAAGTGCATACTTGCCTGCCAAAGATACAGCTTCGCTTATCGCAACGTTTACCGGCACTCTTTCGTCATAGTTTGCCTCATAAATCGCAAGCCTTAAAACTGCAAGATTGATTTTCGGTATACGTTCAACTGCTCTCTTATTGCTGTATTTTGAAATAATGCTGTCAATTTCGTCTGCTTTGTCGAGAATTCCTGTCACAAGTGTTTTTACGTCATCATTAACTATTACGGCATCAGTTTCCTTAGCTGCTTCAAATATCTCAGCTAATGAATCATCACGAAAAAGTCTTTCAAATGTGAGTATCAAAGCACTTTCTCTGACATCACGTCTTTTTACAGTCATTTATTACACATCCTTTCAAACAATCTTGCAACTGTTTTATTTATCGTCCGCAAGCTTTACAGATCTGACTGTCACATTAACCTTTGCAACAGTAAGTCCGAGCATATTCTGGACTGCACTTTTTATCTTTTCCTGAACCTTTTCTGCTGCAAGCACTGCCTTTGTACCATTCTCAAGGCGTATACCCACAGAAACAGAAAGCACGTCATCTACCTTTTCAACGTTAATGTCGCCATAGCTCTTTTCGTTGAACAAAAACTGGCGGAAGGTCTTTGGTGCAGGAGCGATTCCATACACACCCTCAACCTCTTTTACAGCATTGGTAATTACCCCTGCAATAACGTCCTCGCTTACATTCAAGCTCTTTGAAAAATCATTTATAACCTCGCTCATAATAGTGCCTCCTTGTCAAAAAATGTTTATAGACATACATATATAGTATTATAACACATTTTTCGATTATACACAACTGTTTTTTTGCACTTTTTATAATTTTTCAGCAAGCTCTGCCCGACTGTAGCCGCTGACTTGACGTGAACTAAAAAATGGTATATAATATTATATTACTATACGACAACGGCAAAGCCTTACACTTTGTCGGAAAACAGGAGGAATTGTTATGTCAAAAAAGCCTTATTACATCACAACACCAATTTATTATCCGTCCGGCAATCCACATATCGGACACTGCTACACTACTGTAGCTTGCGATTCTATCGCTCGTTTCAGACGAATGCAGGGCTATGATGTAATGTTCCTTACAGGTACTGATGAGCATGGTCTTAAGATTGAACAGAAGGCTGCCGAAGCAGGCATTACGCCAAAGGAATATGTTGACGGCATCGTTGCAAACTTCAAGAAGCTCTGGGAGTACATGAACGTTGACTATGACAGATATATCCGCACAACAGATGATTACCACATCGAAACAGTGCAGAAGATTTTCAAGGAGCTTTATGACAGAGGCTATATCTACAAGGGCGAATACAAGGGCAAATACTGCACACCTTGCGAGAGCTTCTGGACAGAATCCCAGCTCGATGAAAACGGCTGCTGTCCTGAATGTCACAGAGAGGTGACCGAAGCAAAGGAGGAGGCATACTTCCTCAAGATGTCACCATATGCTGACAGAATCGAAAAGCTTCTCACCGAAACAGACTATCTCCAGCCAAAGACACGTGCAACAGAGCTTGTAAACAACTTTATCAAGCCTGGACTTGAGGATCTTTGTGTTTCAAGAACTACATTCAAGTGGGGTATCCCTGTAACATTCGATGACAAGCACGTTGTTTACGTCTGGATTGACGCTTTGTCAAACTATATTTCGGCGCTCGGATATGAAAACGAAAAGTACAGTGATTACAATGATTACTGGCCTGCAAATGTTCACATGGTCGCTAAGGACATCATGAGATTCCATGCCATTACATGGCCGGCGATCCTCATGGCGCTTGATCTTCCTCTTCCAAAGCACCTTGCCGTTCATGGCTGGATAACTTTTAACGGTCAGAAAATGAGTAAGTCGCTGGGAAATGTTGTCGATCCGTTTGTTCTCGGTGAGAGATACGGCGCAGATTCGATACGCTACCATATTCTCCGTGAAATGGCGCTCGGTTCGGACAGTTCATTCTCGAACGAAATAATGATAAACAGGATCAACACAGATCTCGCCAACGGACTCGGAAATCTTGTTTCAAGAACGGTTGCGATGGTCGAGAAATATTTTGGCGGTACTCTGCCCGATGAAAGGTGTTCGGGCGATTTTGATGAGGACTTGATCTCGACAGCTTCCGCGCTTCGCGGCAAGGTCGATGATTTCATAGAAAAAACTCAGATCAACAATGCTCTTGCCGA
>JAFTAX010000135.1 GCA_017458445.1 Ruminococcus sp.
CATTTGTTTTTTGAGTACATAGTGCCTTAGTTTATCATTAAGATCAGTTATATCCTTTTTTAACATTCCTCTTATCTTCATTCTTGTAAGTAAGAATACGGAATAAGGTTTCCTGTAATAATGCGTTTTATCATGATTTATTATTATTTTTGAAACATTCTTATTAACCTGTGGTAATAAATCAAGTCGGTCTTTTTGGATATACAAAGTTACTTCATTTTCGCTGTAGTCGATTGCATTCAAAGCCGGCATCAATGATTTTTGCACACCACCAAAATTCAACTGATGAATAACAAACAATACTTTTCTTTTTTGCATAGAAATCAAATCCTTAATTATTTATACATTTTGCCGGCACACCAACAACTACTGATCCAGGTGTTTCAAAGGAACGTGTTACCACTGCACCTGCACCTATTATACATTTATCTGCAATTGTAATATCTCCGATAATTGTTGCTCCTGTTCCAACATCAACATTTCTGCCAATATGTGGCACTAAATCTTTTGCACCAGTCTTTTTGTTTCCTATGACATTATTGCCATGAAAAACGCAATTCTCACCGACAATGCCGTTAATAACAACATTTCTGTGGCATATTCTTACACCTTTATCAACAAAGTTTGGTGTAATCTCAACACACGCTGATGATCCAGATTTGTTTTTCTTTCTATCTGCTTTTTTCACCTTGAAAGACCAGAGCTTTGCTAACACAGGATTGCTTGAATTATCACGTCTGTAGCAATAATACTCATATTTTCTTAAATAATAGATATACTTGTAAATCTGATAATTCACTGACTGTCTGTATTTTATCTCACAAGTTATTTTACCATCTTTGAAATACTGTTGTTTTTCAAAAGACAGTATATCTTTAAGCTCATTTTTTGACTTGATTTCCACTAAACAAGCTCCTCCCAACGTTTTGCTATCTTATCAAGTGATAATTCATATCGAAGCTTTGCTGCATTTTCAGAAAGCTTTGATGCTAAAACTTTATCATCACATATTTGTTTCATAGCTTTATATAAAGCGTCAACATCATTAATTGGTACTAAAAGTCCATTCTCACCGTCATTAATTGTTGCTTTAGCTCCGCCAATCGGACAATCTGTACACACGCTTGGCATACCAATTGCAAGTGCTTCAAGCATAGCATTTGAAATGCCTTCATAGTCGGAAGAATTGACATACATAGCATCTTTTTTGATGTATTCATGAACATTTGCCTTGAACGGCTCAAATTTAACAGCATCATTTAGGTCAAGCTTGTCAATCAAGTCCTTTAAGTCAGACAATGCCTGCTTGTCCTCAGAATTCGGAGCATCACCAATTATACGAAGAACATACTCAGGATAATCATTGTGCAGACGTTCAAAAGCATTTACAAGTAGCGGCAGGTTCTTTTGCAGTGAAATTCTGCAAAATGTTGTAATATAGTTATTTCGCTCACCAGTATAAGCATCAGGAAGATTAGCCTTAATCGGATTAGGTATTACAATACCCTTCTTTGAAATGCATTTTGGATATACATTCTTTGCGTCATCAGTCTGGAACACCACAACATTTGCACGCTTATAATACTTTTCAATAAAGGCTTGTCCGTAACGCTTTTTCATAAGCCTGTGCGGATCGCAACGCTCGGAAATGATTATCTTATTCGGCAAGCCTCTTGCAGCAAGCAGTACAATCGGTATTGTTGGCTGCAAAAATGTAATTACCGTGAGATCTGGATTCTGAATCAGCTTGTTTTTGAAATATGCAATTTCTCTGTGGTACTGCCACTGAAGTGACATTTTTGCTATATCTGCAGGCACTTTTTTGTGGCACTTTTCAAACACTTTGCTTATTACGGTTGAAACAAGCCTTAGTGGTAAATACTTGAATTTCTGAGTTGTTGTTTCATTGCCAGCCAGTTCTTTTGTAATCTTTAAAGAACCCGTCGATTCCTCATAGGTATTGACGAACGATACCGTAGGGATTTCCTCGTCTGTTTCTGCAAATACAGCTGTCACAGCCA
>JAFTAX010000136.1 GCA_017458445.1 Ruminococcus sp.
CTAAGCTTCGATACTGCACTGCTATAGTGATATGGCTTTTGTCGATCATCAGTGATTTATCCATATCTGCAACAGTTCTTGCGACTTTGAGTATTTTGTCATAAGCTCTTGCAGAAAGCCCAAGACGTTCAAATGCATTTTTCAAAAGCTCTCTTGCGTCATCAGTCATCGGACAGACTTCGTTGAGAATATCAGATGTTATGCCTGCGTTGCACATTATGTTTGTGTTTTTAAAACGCATATTCTGTATATCTCTTGCCTGCTGAACACGCTCTCTTATGGCACTTGACGACTCTTCCTTTTTCTTTGAAGAAAGTTGCACAAACTCAACTGGTGCGACATCAACATTCAAATCAAATCTGTCAAGAAGCGGTCCTGAGATTCTTGAAAGATAATGCTTAACCTGCCTTTCACTGCATATACAGTCTTTGGTCGGGTGTCCGTAATATCCGCAAGGACAAGGATTCATTGCTGCGATAAGCATGAATGAACACGGGTATGTAACCGTACCTGAGGCTCTTGATATTGTTACCTGCCTGTCCTCAAGTGGCTGACGCAGTATCTCAAGCGACTGTCTTGAAAACTCTGCAAGCTCATCAAGAAAAAGCAATCCATTATGTGCAAGTGAAATCTCGCCTGGACGTGGAGTTGTACCGCCACCCGACAAGCCTGCTGTCGAAACGGTATGGTGCGGTGCCCTGAACGGTCTTTCGGTAACAAGCGGATTATCCTTGTTAAGCAGCCCTGCAACTGAATAGATATTTGTCGTTTCAATAGATTCCTCAAAAGTCATCTTCGGTAATATTGACGGCATTCTCTTTGCAAGCATCGACTTACCAGAACCCGGTGCACCAATCATCAGCACATTATGTCCGCCTGCTGCTGCAATCTCCAACGCCTTTTTAGCGTTTGACTGCCCTTTAACATCGCCGAAATCCAGCCCTGCATATTCATTAAAACTGTCAGGAACATACTTTTGCTGTGGCATGAGCTTCGGCTTTTCTGCAAAATGCAATATAAGCTCACCAACCGAGCCTACACCGTAAACGGTTATACCTTCAACAACAGACGCTTCCTTAGCGTTTCCTGCAGGAACATAAATCTCTTTGTATCCCATTTTTGCCGCAAGGATAGTCATTGGCAAAACGCCGTTTATCTCTCTTATTTCACCACCGAGTGACGCTTCACCGATAAACACAGCATTTTCAAGCTGCTGATCACTGCAAAAGTTCATAACCCTGAGCAAAGCCGTTGCAATCGCAAGGTCATGCACAGAACCTGTTTTCTTTTTATCTGCAGGTGCAAGGTTTACTGTAATCCTGCTCATCGGGAACTTTACGCCACTTGATCTGAGTGCAGACTGGATTCTCTGTCGGCTTTCCTTTACCGCAATATCGCCAAGCCCGACAATATCAAAGCTTTGTATACCCTTAGCGGCTTCTATCTCAGCGCAAACAGCAAAAGCGTTAAGCCCAATCAGCCCCATTGTATTAACCTTTGCAAACATGTCAATACTCCTATACTAAATCATTTTTATTATCAATACAATTCTCAAAGAATTCAAGCAGGTCATCATACACTTCCTGCTTATTAAGCTCGTTCAAAAGCTCATGCCTTGCCTCAGGGTAAATTTTCAGCTTTGCATTACAAGAATTGTCACAAAGCTTGTTATAAACGTCCTCAACGCCTTTTCCATACTGTCCCACAGGGTCAGCATCGCCTGCAATAAGGAATGTCGGCAAGGCTTTGTTATATGTTTCAAACCACTTGTTGTTCGACACATACCAAAGCACTTTCATCAGATTCTCAAAACCGTTAAGTGTGAAAATAATTGTACACTTTTCATCTTCGCTGTATTTCTTGATGATATCATTATCACTTGTAAGCCATGCAAACGGGCTGTCGTTATCGGTAATTCTTTTGTTATATGAACCGAACGCAATCTTGTTCACCCACTTACTTCTGTGCTTGTCGCCATATACAGCTTCAAGGCTATCGATTACAGTCAAAAGTGCAGGTATTCCCTTGACAACACCGCTCGTTCCGCAGAAAACAACGCCGTCAAGATGCTTTCCAAACTTTGTGCAATAAGCTCTTGCAAGAAAGCTTCCCATGCTGTGTCCAAACAGGATATACGGCAAATCGCCGTAGTTTTTCTTCATAAGCTTTGTCAGCTTGTACATATCCTTTACAACGCACTGCCAGCCGTCCTGCTCTGCAAAGTATCCCAACTCGCTGTCATCACTAACGCTACCGCCGTGCCCGAGATGGTCGTTTCCGCAGACTATATAGCCGTTGTCTGCCAGAAATCTTGCGAAAGCGTCATATCTGCCAAAGTATTCACACATACCGTGTGCAATCTGTACAACGCCCTTGATATACCCCATAGGAAAGTATACGCTGTATGCAATATCATGTATGTTATCCGAGCTTTTATATACTGAATTGAATTTTGTGAACATAGAATCACCCTTTTAATTATATTAAAAATATTATACCATTTTTTACACATAAAATCAATAGCAACTGCCACAAGTTGTGCTGATATTTTTGCTTAATATGTGACCTTGCGGGAGAGTATAAATTACTGCTTTGTTCACAAAAAAGTTACGAAATGCACACAGAATGGCAACAGTAAAAGTTTTTGGCGGTAGCACGGCATTTTTTGTGCAAATCGCCGTTTTTGAAAAACACGCAGAAAAACTGATATTATTAGCCTTGACAATGATTGCTTATTATTATATAATAGTATACTGTATCATAATGGATATTTTGCCCTGTTTTGCCGTTTTGCAACAAAAAGCAGCGTGAAAAAATTCATAGAATTTTAATAAGTTTGCGTTGTAAATTTGCCTTTGAATCCGAGGCGGATTTACAATGATTTACAGTTTTATTAAGGAGTGATTAAGCCCATGGTGAATGTCAAGGACGTAAAGCTTGGCAAGAATACTCGAAAGAGCTTTGCTAAGATTAATGAAGTCTTAGAAATGCCTAATCTTATCGAGGTTCAGAAAAACTCTTACAAGTGGTTTTTGGACGAAGGTCTTAAGGAGGTGTTCAGGGATATTTCCACAATTACCGATTATAACGGTAATCTGGAACTGAACTTTATAGACTATCGTTTTGACGAAAAACCAAAATACACAGTTGCAGAGTGTAAGGAACGTGACGTAACTTATGCTACACCGTTGCGTGTTACTGCAAGACTCAACAACACTGAAACAGGTGAAATCAAGGAATCGGAAGTCTTTATGGGTGACTTCCCTCTTATGACAGACAGCGGTACTTTTGTTATCAATGGTGCTGAGCGTGTTATCGTTTCACAGCTCGTGCGTTCACCTGGCGTTTATTACGCTTTTGACAAGGACAAGACAGGCAAGGATCTTTTCAAGTCTACTGTAATCCCAAACCGTGGTGCATGGCTTGAATATGAAATGGATTCAAATGATGTTGTTTATGTCAGAATTGACAAGAACAGAAAGATACCTCTGACAACCTTTATCCGTGCAATCGGTATCGGTACTAATGATGAGATTAAGGAAGTATTTGGTCCTGATGAAAGAATCAACCAGACTATTCTTCAGAAAGACCAGACTGAAAACCGTGAGGAAGCTCTGCTTGAAGTTTACAGAAAGCTTCGTCCGGGCGAGCCTCCGACAGTAGACAGTGCTGTTACTCATCTTAACAATTTATTCTTTGACGCAAGAAGATATGATCTTTCAAGATTCGGAAGATACAAATACAATTCAAAGCTTGGCGTTGCTTCAAGACTTTCAGGCCATGTGCTTTCAAAGCCAGTAGTTAATCCGCTTACTGGTGAGATTATGGCTGAGCAGGGTGACTTTATCAACTTTGACAAGGCTATGGAAATCGAAAACGCTGGTGTAACTGAAGTTTTCGTTAATGTTGAAGTAAAGGAAATGGTAACATCTGCTTCAACTGGTGAAACAACAACAAAGCTTGAAGAATGTGAAGTTAAAATCATCGGTAACGGAATGGTTGACATTTCAAACTATGTTGATTTTGACGCAAAAGAGCTTGGAATCAATGAAAAGGTTCTCTTCAGTGTGCTGAGAGAAATCCTTGAAGAATCTGAAAATGAGGACGAAATCAAGGAAAACATCAAGGCAAGAGCTGACGAGCTTGTTCCAAAGCACATTATTGTTGATGATATTATCGCAACAATCTCATACTTCCTCAATCTTTGCGAGGGTGTAGGTACTGTTGATGATATTGACCATCTTGGAAACAGAAGAATCCGTTCAGTCGGCGAGCTTCTCCAGAACCAGTTCAGAATTGGTTTTACAAGAATGGAAAGAGTAATCCGTGAGAGAATGAACATTCAGTCACAGGATATCGAGGTTGTAACACCTGCTGCTCTTATCAATATTCGTCCTATAACTGCAGCAATCAAGGAATTTTTCGGTTCATCACCATTGTCACAGTTCATGGACCAGAACAACCCGCTTGCTGAGCTTACTCATAAAAGACGTCTTTCTGCACTTGGACCTGGTGGTCTTTCAAGAGACCGTGCAGGATTTGAGGTTCGTGACGTACACTACTCACACTACGGCAGAATGTGTCCTATCGAAACTCCTGAAGGTCCTAACATCGGACTTATCTCATATCTTGCTTCATTTGCAAGAATCAATGAATACGGCTTTATCGAAGCTCCATATCGTAAGGTTGACAAGGAAACAGGCGTTGTAACTGACGAAGTTGTTTATATGACAGCAGACGTTGAGGACAACTACATGGTTGCTCAGGCAAACGAACCTCTTACTGAGGACCACAAGTTTGCAAGAGCTAAGGTAAACGGCAGATACAGAGACCAGATTCTTGAAATCGAAAAAGAAAAGATTGATTTCATGGACGTATCTCCAAAGATGGTTGTATCAGTCGCTACTGCTTGTATCCCGTTCCTTGAGAACGATGACGCTAACCGTGCTCTGATGGGTTCAAACATGCAGCGTCAGGCTGTTCCACTACTCAAGACAGAATCACCAATAGTTGGTACAGGTATGGAATACAAAGCTTGTGTTGACTCAGGTGTTGCTGTTGTTGCTAAAAACCCTGGTGTTGTTGAATATGTTGACGCTGACAAGGTTGTTGTAAGAGAAGATGACGGAAACCTCCGTACTTACGAGCTTACAAAGTTCAAGCGTTCAAATGCAGGTACTTGTACAAACCAGCGTCCAATCGTTGAAAAGGGCGAAAAGATTGAAGCAAATCAGGTTATCGGTGACGGTCCTGCTACTTCAAACGGTGAGCTTTCACTTGGTAAGAATGCACTTATCGGCTTCATGACATGGGAAGGCTACAACTACGAGGACGCTGTACTTCTTAATGAAAACCTTGTTAAGCAGGACAGATACACATCAATCCACATTGAAGAATATGAAATAGAATCCCGTGATACAAAGCTCGGACCTGAGGAAATCACAAGAGATCTTCCAAACGTTGGTGAGGACGCTCTTAAGGACCTCGATGAAAACGGTATTATCCGTGTCGGTGCTGAGGTTCGTTCAGGTGATATCCTTGTAGGTAAGGTTACACCTAAGGGTGAAACTGAGCTTACTGCTGAAGAAAGACTTCTCCGTGCTATTTTCGGTGAAAAAGCAAGAGAAGTAAGAGATAATCCACTCAAAGTTCCTCACGGTGAAGCTGGTATTGTAATTGACGTTAAGATATTCACCCGTGAAAACTGCGAGCTGTCACCTGGTGTAAATATGCTGGTAAGATGCTATATTGCACAGAAGAGAAAAATCTCTGTTGGTGACAAGATGGCTGGTCGTCATGGTAATAAGGGTGTTGTTTCAAGGATTCTTCCACAGGATGATATGCCATTCCTCGAAGACGGTACTCCACTTGATATCGTGCTTAATCCACTTGGTGTTCCTTCACGTATGAACATCGGTCAGGTACTTGAAGTACATCTTGGTATGGCTTCAAAGGCTCTTGGCTGGAAGATTATGACTCCTGTATTTGACGGAGCTCACGAAGAAGATATCCGTGAATGTTTCAGAGCTGCAAACGAACAGCATCTTGAGCATAAGGATGATGAATTCAAGATTTCCACAATGGGCGAAGTTATAAACACAAAGGCACTCAGCATGAGTGAGGACGGTAAGTTCACTGTTTATGACGGAAGAACTGGTGAAAAGTTTGATAACAGGGTTACAGTTGGCTATATGTATTACCTTAAACTGCACCACCTTGTTGATGATAAGATTCATGCACGTTCAGTTGGTCCTTACTCACTTGTAACTCAGCAGCCACTCGGTGGTAAAGCTCAGTTCGGTGGTCAGAGATTCGGTGAAATGGAAGTTTGGGCACTTGAAGCTTACGGTGCTGCATACACATTGCAGGAAATCCTTACTGTTAAATCAGACGATACTGTTGGACGTGTCAAGACTTACGAAGCAATCGTTAAAGGTCAGAATGTTCCTAACCCTGGAATCCCAGAGGCATTCAAGGTACTTGTTAAGGAACTTCAGTCACTTGCTCTTGATGTTAAAGTGCTTAACATTAACAATGAAGAGATTGACCTTAAACAGAACTTCGATGATGACGATGATTTCGTTCCACAGGCTGCAAATGATGCTAACATGGATCTCGCTGTTGAAGACGGAGATTTAGACGAAGGATTTATGGCCGAAGACGAAAACGGTGTTTCAGAGCTTGATCTCGGCGAAGATGATGATAATGATGAATTCGACGATGATTATGATGAAGACTCTGATTTATTCTTAAGTGATGATGAATAATCTGGCTTAAACGCATGATTATTTAACTGATACTTGTAACCAAACTATACAGGAAGAGGGTACTATTATTGGAATTTAACGTATTTGAATCAATAAGAATCGGACTTGCATCACCTGAGAAAATCAGAGAATGGTCTTATGGTGTTGTTGAAAGACCGGAAACAATAAATTACCGTACACAAAAGCCTGAAAAAGACGGTTTGTTCTGCGAAAAGATTTTTGGACCTACAAAGGACTGGGAATGTCACTGCGGAAAGTATAAGAAAATCCGTTTTAAAGGCAAAGTCTGCGAACGCTGCGGAGTTGAAGTAACTCGTGCAAAGGTTCGTCGTGAAAGAATGGGACACATCGAGCTTGCTGCTCCTGTATCTCATATCTGGTACTTCAAGGGTACACCTTCAAGAATCGGACAGATGCTTGAAATCTCACAGAAAAGACTCGAAGAAGTACTTTACTTTACAAAATATATCGTAACTGATCCGGGCGAGACACCTCTTACAAAGGGTGAAATACTCAGCGAAAAAGACTATGTTGAGGCTCGTGAAAAGTACGAAGATGAATTTAAAGCTGGAATGGGTGCAGAATCAATCAAGGTGCTTTTGGAAGAAATCGACCTTGAAGATCTTTCAGCAAAACTCAAAGCTGAGCTTAAGGACCTCCCTACCGGACAAAAGAGAATCAAGCTTTTAAAAAGACTTGAAATAGTTGAAGCTTTCAGACTTTCAGGCAACAGACCTGAATGGATGATTATGGACGTTGTTCCTGTTATTCCACCAGAGCTTCGACCAATGGTTATGCTCGATGGCGGAAGATATGCAACATCAGACTTAAACGACCTTTACAGACGTGTTATCAACAGAAATAACCGTCTTAAGAGAATGCTTGAGCTTGAAGCTCCTGACATTATCGTTCGAAACGAAAAGAGAATGCTCCAGGAAGCTGTTGACGCACTTATCGACAACGGCCGTCACGGCAGACCTGTTACAGGTCCTAACAACCGTGCATTCAAATCACTTTCAGATATGCTCAAGGGTAAGCAGGGACGTTTCCGTCAGAACCTTCTCGGTAAGCGTGTTGACTATTCAGGACGTTCAGTTATCGTTGTAGGTCCTGAACTTAAAATGTATCAATGTGGCCTTCCAAAGGAAATGGCTCTTGAACTCTTTAAGCCATTCGTTATGAAAAGACTCGTTGACACTAACCCTACTATTAATATTAAATCTGCAAGAAAAATGGTAGACCGTGCTAAGCCAGAGGTCTGGGACGCACTTGAAAACGTTATTCAGGGACACCCTGTAATGCTCAACCGTGCTCCTACACTCCACAGACTTGGTATTCAGGCATTTGAACCAGTACTCGTTGAAGGACGTGCTATCAAGCTTCATCCACTCGTATGTACAGCGTTTAATGCTGACTTTGACGGTGACCAGATGGCTGTTCACCTTCCAATTTCTGCTGAGGCACAGGCTGAAGCAAGATTCCTTATGCTTGCTGCAAACAACCTGCTCAAGCCATCAGACGGACGACCTGTTGCAGTTCCTTCACAGGATATGCTGCTTGGTTCATACTATCTTACACTTCAGAAGCCAGGAGAAAAGGGCGAAGGTAAGGTATTCCGTGATGTAAACGAAGCATTGATGGCTTATGATAACGGCGATGTATCACTTCACGCTGCAATCAAGGTTAGAGTTACAAAGCAGATTGGTGACAGACAGGTATCAAAGGTTATTGATGCGACAGTTGGTCGTCTTATCTTTAATGAAAATATCCCACAGGATTTAGGCTATGTTGACAGAACAAACTCAGACAAGCAGTTTGATCTCGAAATCTCATTCCTTGTTAAAAAAGGCCAGATGTCAGACCTTATCGACAGATGTATCCAGCGTCATGGTACTGCTTCAACATCTGAGGTTCTTGACAGAATCAAGGCTTTGGGATACAAATACTCAACTAAGGCTGCAATCACTGTTGCTGTCTGCGACGCTGAAATCCCTGATGAAAAGAAGGATATTCTTGCAAATGCTGACGCTGCAGTTGACGTAATCGACAAGCAGTATAAGAGAGGTTATATCTCAAGAGAAGAAAAATCAAAGAAGTTTATCGAAATCTGGAACAAGGCTACTGACGAAGTTACAGACGCTTTGAAACAAGGCCTTGACCCATACAACCCAATCAACATGATGGCTGATTCTGGTGCCCGTGGTTCTATCAACCAGATTCGTCAGCTTGCTGGTATGCGTGGACTTATCGCAAACACATCAGGTTCCACAATCGAGATGCCTATTCGTGCTAACTACCGTGAAGGTCTTAACATTCTCGAATACTTCATCTCATCTCGTGGTGCCCGTAAAGGTCTTGCCGATACAGCTTTGCGTACTGCTGACTCAGGTTACCTCACAAGACGTCTTGTTGACGTTTCTCAGGACGTTATCATTCGTGAAGAAGACTGCGGTACACACGAAGGTATCGAAGTATTTGAAATCCGCAACGGTCGTGAGAAGATCGAGCCACTCTCAGAAAGACTTGTCGGACGCTTCCTTGTTGAAGATCTTAAGGATCCAAACACTGGCGAAGTTGCCGTATCATGCGACAAGCTCATGAACGAAGCTGACGCAGAAAAGGTTGTAAATATTCTCGGTGCTGAAGGCAATGACAGAATTGCAATCCGTTCTGTACTCAGATGTCAGGCTAAGCATGGCGTTTGTGCTAAGTGCTACGGTGCTAACCTTGCAAGCGGTAAGGTTGTACAGGTCGGCGAAGCTGTTGGTGTAATTTCAGCTCAGTCAATTGGTGAACCTGGTACACAGCTTACAATGAGAACATTCCATACAGGTGGTATCGCTTCTGCAGAAGATATTACACAGGGTCTGCCTCGTGTCGAGGAACTCTTTGAAAGCAGACGTCCAAAGGGTGCTGCAATTATCGCAGGACTTGACGGTACTGTACGCATAGAAGAAGTCAAGAAGAATAAGCAGGTTATTGTTACAAACGATGACCCTAAGAATCCTGAACAGGAAAGCTACACAATCCCTTATGGCTACAAGCTTAAGGTTCAGGAAGGAAGCACTGTTAAGGCAGGTGAGCCACTCACAGAAGGTTCAATTTATCCTGCTGATATTCTCGCTGTTAACGGTCCACAGGCTGTACAGAACTACATTATCACAGAAGTTCAGAAAGTTTATCGCCTGCAGGGTGTTGACATCAACGATAAGCATATCGAAGTTATCGTTCGTCAGATGATGAGAAAAGTCAAGGTTGAAGATTCAGGCAGCAGCTATCTGCTCCCTGGTGCTTTGGTTGACAAGTATGAAATTGCCGCAATCAACGAAGAAATCCAGAAGGAAATCGACGCTGGTGACGAAACTGCTCAGCTTGTTACAACATCACCTGTACTTCAGGGTATTACAAAGGCTTCATCTTACTCAGACAGCTTCTTGTCAGCTGCTTCATTCCAGGAGACTACAAAAGCACTTACTGATGCTGCTATCAAGGGCAAATCAGATAAACTGCTCGGACTTAAGGAAAATGTTATTATCGGTAAGCTTATTCCTGCAGGAACAGGTATGGACGTTTACAACAACGTACAAATCGTTAAAAACGAAACTGTTGAACAGGAAACAGTGGTATAATATCATACAAAATAAAAACTGCATGACTTACTTGTCATGCAGTTTTTTTATGCAATAAAGCATTTTATTTTTCATTTATAAGACATACAGCTGTTGCAGATATTCCCTTTTCTTCACCTGTAAAGCCGAGTTTTTCCTCAGTCGTTGCCTTGACAGATACTCGTGATATGTCAATCCCGCAGGCGTTTGCAATGTTTTGTCGTATAGCTTCAATGAATGGTGCAAGCTTAGGCTTTTGTGCACACACTGTCGAATCAATGTTGACGATAGCATAACCCTCATTGTCAAGCACCACACATACCTGCTTTAAAAGCTCTATACTGTCAGCACCTTTAAACTCATCATCAGTGTCAGGGAAAAGCTTGCCGATGTCGCCTAATGCTGCTGCACCCAAAAGTGCGTCCATAACCGCATGGACAAGCACATCAGCGTCAGAGTGTCCGAGCAGTCCCTTGTCATGCGGAATATCCACGCCGCCAAGTATCAGCTTTCTGTTTTCACACAGCTTATGAACATCATAACCGTGACCGATTCTCATAGTATTCACCTCTCAGACCTCAGCATAGTTGCCAAGGAATTTGAAATATGAAAGCTCAGATTCAAGCTCATTTATCAGTTTAATTACATCAGGCGATGTTATACTTCCCTCAAAATCAAGATAGAAGATAACGTCAAAATCCGTGTTTGCAATAGGCATACTCTCAATCATGCAAAGGTTAAGACCTGCAACAGAAAACTTTGTCAGCAGTCTGTAAAGTGATGATGCCGTGTGTGGCAAAGAAAGCGAAACCGATATGATATTTGCATTATCAGGGCAAAGCGTTTTCTTTGAGATAAGCATAAATTTAGTGTAGTTTTCCTGTGCGTTTGCAATTCCACGCTCTAAAATTTCAAGTCCCATATCATCAGCGCAGTAAGCCGAACAGATTGCACCCAAAGGCCTGTCCGAGCTTTTAATAAAGCTTGCTGCAAGTGCCGTGTTTGAGTATGTATGCGTTTTAAATCCGTGCTTTTTAATAAACTCCGAACACTGCATAATTCCCTGCTCGTGAGAATATATA
>JAFTAX010000137.1 GCA_017458445.1 Ruminococcus sp.
ATTTTTGGAGGAAATATCATGGGAAGACTATTTGGAACAGACGGTGCAAGAGGAATTGCAATAACAGAGCTTACTTGCGAAATGGCTATGAATATCGGCCGTGCAGCAGCATTGGTGCTTGCAAAGGAAACAAATCAGACACCAAAGATTATCATCGGTAAGGATACAAGAATTTCTGGTGACGTGCTTGAAGCTGCACTTGTAGCAGGTATCTGTTCTGTTGGTGCAAATGTACATATCCTTGGCGTTTTGCCAACACCAGCAGTGGCAATGCTTGTAAAGAAATACAATGCTGATGCAGGCGTTATGATTTCAGCATCACACAACTCTGTTGAGTTTAACGGCATCAAGCTGTTTTCTGGTACAGGCTTTAAGCTGTCTGATAAGATTGAGGCTGAAATTGAGGAGCTTATTCTTGACACACCTGAAAAAATGGTGCTGAAGGAAGGCTGTGACATAGGCAGAGTATTCTATGAAATGAATGCTGAGTGGGATTATATCAGATATGTAATGAAAACTGTAATAACCGATTTCAAGGGCATAAAGGTTGCACTCGACTGTGCTAACGGTTCAGCTTCAACAACAGCAAAGAAGTTGTTTGAAGGACTTGGTGCTACTTGCGTAATGCTCAGCGACAGACCTGACGGAACAAATATCAATAAGGACTGTGGCTCAACTCATATCGAACGCCTTATGAAAACTGTTGTTGACAGAAAGTGCGATATTGGTCTTGCTTTTGACGGCGACGCTGACAGATGTCTTGCTGTTGATGAAAACGGTGAGCTTATTGACGGAGATAAGCTGCTTGCGATATTCTCAAAATTCCTGAAGGTTCAGGGTAAGCTTAAATCCAACACCTGCGTTGTAACTGTTATGAGCAACATGGGCTTTTTCAAGTTCGCAGAAGCAAATGGTATCAATGCTGCAACAACAGCCGTAGGTGACAGATATGTTCTTGAGCGAATGCAACAGTTTGATTATAATCTTGGCGGCGAGCAGTCTGGACATATAATCTTCCTTGACGAAGCAAATACAGGTGACGGACAGCTCACTGGTGTGAAGCTGCTTGAAGTACTTAAGAGAACAGGAAAGAAAGCAAGCGAGCTTGCTGCTTGTATGGAAACATATCCACAGGTGCTTGTAAATGTTAAGATTACAGCAGATAAAAAGGGTATGTGGGAAAAGGACGAAAAGGTACAGCAGGCTATCAAGATGTATAAAGAAAAGCTTGGCAATGACGGAAGAATACTTGTCCGTGAATCTGGTACAGAGCCACTTGTCCGTGTAATGATCGAGGGCAAAAAGACAGGTGTCATCACAGAGTATGCAAACAGTATCGCTAAGTTTGTTGAAGAGATGTAATATATGAGAATAGCAGAAAACTGGAAGGACTATAGAATTATAGATACCTCGGATGGCGATAAGCTTGAAAGCTGGGGTGGCAAGGTGCTTGTGCGTCCTGACCCTCAGATAATCTGGAAGTCGGAGCATAAGACTGACCTCTGGGGTAAAGCTGATGCTGTCTATCACCGTTCAAACAAGGGCGGTGGTGAATGGGAGTATCGCAAAAAGCTCCCTGAAAGCTGGGTAATAAGCTATGGGGACTTGAAATTCAACATCAGACCTACTGGCTTTAAGCATACAGGACTGTTTCCCGAGCAGGCTGTAAACTGGGACTTCATGGCTGATATGATAAAAAATGCAGGCAGACCTATAAAGGTGCTGAATCTCTTTGCATATACAGGCGGAGCAACGCTTGCCTGTGCAAATGCTGGTGCAAGCGTGTCGCACGTTGACGCATCAAAAGGCATGGTGCAGTGGGCAAGAGATAACGCAAAAACATCAGGGCTGTCGGATAAGCCGATACGCTGGCTTGTGGACGACTGCGAAAAGTTTGTACGCCGTGAGATAAGGCGTGAGAATTTTTATGACGCTATCGTTATGGACCCACCGTCATATGGCAGAGGTCCAGGTGGCGAGGTCTGGAAGCTTGAGGATTGTATATATGAGCTTGTTAAAACCTGTGCAGATGTCCTTAGCGATGATCCGCTGTTTTTCCTGCTC
>JAFTAX010000138.1 GCA_017458445.1 Ruminococcus sp.
ACTGCTCTCAGCAACGCTACTTTCTTCGCTGCTTTCTTCACTGCTTTCGTCAATAACGCTTTCTTCTTCGCTATCAACATCGCTTATTTCTTCACTGCTATCCTCAATGTTTTCAATATCGCTTGTGTCATCATTGCTTGTATCACCGCTGTTTTCGATCTCTGAGCTGTCCTCGTCACCTTCTGCATTTGCAGAGATAAAAGACTTGATTATTGTATCTTCCAGAACGGATTCAGACAAAGCAAAACAGCCCAAAGCCAGCACAAATGATACAGCACCTGCCAATAATCTTTTGTACATAGTGTTTCCTCCTTATGATTCTACTAACATAATTATAACACATCTACAGGATTTTGCAAGACGTTTTGGCAACTTTATTTACACAAAACAGCTCCGTTTTCACGGAGCTGATAGTATGCAAAATCTTAGTTGAACACTACTGTTCTGTCATATGTTTCGCTATCTAATGTAAAGTGACCTGTTAAGCCGTCAAGAAAGTCTGACGGAATTCCGATAAACTTACCTAATAAGAACACCTTGCCCTCACCTGGATAAACAGTCTTGCCTCCTGCTTTAAGGCTCTTGTATGCTCTTTTTACTACCAAAGTATCAGAATCGCCTGCATAAGGCACGCTGATATAAACGCTTGCACTCTCGGCATTTCTTACAGCCTCTTCATCGGCTATCAAAACAAATCTCACGCCATAAATATCGTCGCCTGCATTCATAAGCTGATATTTCAGTTCTGCAGTGACAGCTGAGCTGTCCTTAACCTCAATATAAATAACCTTTTTAACGCCCTTTACGGTTGTAGTTATTGATGCATTTCCTGCTTTGAGTGCTGTTATTTTGCCGTTTTTAACGCTTATTACATCACTGCCTGATGAAATGCTCCAGTTTGCGTCAGCTATTGCACTAAGATCAGGTGCATAGCTCCATGTTCCGCTTGTTCTGATGTTAACTGTAACCTCAGGGATATCTGCTGTGCCGCCAACATTCAGGTTAATCTTGCTTGTGTCGCATGACACGGTAGTGCTTGTAATCGTTGAAGATTCTATATCAACGGTGGATAGCAATGCACTGTCTTCAGCTGGTGTTTTTACTGTACTTCCGATTTTACTGCTGAATTCCTGAACCCAATAATGACAACCGTTATAATACACATGAGCAATACCGATTGACTTGAATTCAGCCTTGAGCATATTACGTCTGTGGCCCTGACCTGAATAATAATCATTATCCTCTCTCCAGCCATTAAACGCATCGTTTACATCAAGTGTCGGGAAGCCGATAGCTATATTCTCACCACGATATGAATTATCATAAGTGGAAGTATACGCTGTAAAGCTTCTCTCGCCATTTGGTCTTGTATGTGAATATGATGCAACAAGCTCTGCTGCTCTTTGCATTGCAACTCTTTCAAGCTCATAGTCAAAAGTCAGATTACCAAGATTGCTATGATAAATCTTTTCAGTATTGGCCTGATTCCATTCCCATGCATCAGGTCCTGTACGGAAGCTGTTTATTGCTGAGAGCATACTTCTTGCTTCAGTTTGTCTGTACTCAGGCAAAAAGCTATAGCTTTCATTGGCTGCACTTGCGACAATTGCATTACTACTTTCATATTTATTCAATGTCGGAACAATGCTTATACTCAGCATCATACCTAAAGCCATTACCAAGCTAACAATTCTCTTATGCTTCATACTAATCGCTCCTTTTTAATCTGTGATTAAATTATGAAAGGTTTTCTTGCCTTTATTGTATCACGATTATTGCACGGTGTCAACGAAAGATTATAAATTACATAAAATTGCATATTAAACATAAAAAACAGGGACAAATCTTGCCCCTGCTTTATATTATTTCTTCTTTGAAATCAATATTGGACAGCCTGCTAACGCTGCTATTGCAAATGTTATGCCTGTAGCTCCTGTATTAGGGCTGGCATCTTTGTTTGTGGTTGTTGTCTTGTTATTTGCACCATCAGACTTGCCACCGTCAGCTGTGTTTTTAACAACATTTGCAGTATCAAGTGATTTTGACAATGGCGTGATATCCGAATCTATATCATCAGGGTCTACAACAGGGTCATTTTCATCTTCATCTTCATCTTCTTCGCCAAACAGCTTTTCATAAAGCTCATCACCTAAAACACTCTTTATGTTTGCAAAAAATCCGTCAACGTCAGCTGATTCAATATATGCCTTAAGCTGTTCCTTATCGCCTACAGAGTAAACATTATCTGTCGGAACTTCAATGTCTGTCAGCTCAACAGGCTCAACCGTTATTGTAACGTTAATGATTTCCTTGTCGTTTTCGCTTTCGACACAATTAATCGTAACCACACCGTCATTTATACTCGATGTAAGCTCCATACGGCTGTTGGAATCCTCGCCATC
>JAFTAX010000139.1 GCA_017458445.1 Ruminococcus sp.
CAAACATAACTACCGAGTGGTCTATGAGAATGGACGCTGACGAGGAGCTGACTGAGGAGCTTGCACAGGAGATTGACAGCAAGCTTGATACGCTGTCTCCTGCTGTCACGGGTGTGATACTCCGCCGCAGACTTATTTTCATGGGTAGATGGATAAAGCATGGCGGACGTTATCCCGAGCTTCTGCTGAGAATTTTCCGTACAGGAAAAGCATCATGCGAAATGAAGATTATGGACGAGCATATGATCCTGTCTGAGGGCAGTGCAGTCAATTTTGACAATGACCTGTGCGACAACAACCAGAAGGATCTGGAATGGTGGACGGCAAAGCACAACTGGTATAGCAACCGTGAAGTGCTTGACCATCAGATGACGCTTGAGAGTGACATGGAAAATTCGCTTGAATCGGGCGGTGAGTCATCGAAGCAGGCGGAGCGTAAACGCAAGGTGAAAAACGGCGGATATTACAGACTTCCGAAGTTTTTCAGGGCACATCTTTACTTTTTCTACAGATACTACATCAGGCTTGGATTTCTGGACGGCAAAGAGGGAAAGATATTTCACTTTTTGCAGGCGTACTGGTATAGATTTTTGGTTGATGCGAAGATGTATGAGTGCGAGAAAAAAGGCGTTATTATTAAGCCACAACAGGATTTGAAAGCATAGTTAATTAAGAAATTGGAAGTGTACATGTTATGAATTTAGCTGACAAAAAAGTATGTACTGGCTGTGGTGCTTGTGCGAACGCCTGCCCGAATAACTGCATTGAAATGATGGCTGATGAGCATGGTTTTGAATACCCTGTAATTAATGAGCAAAAATGTGTGCAGTGTCATTTATGCGAAAGAGCTTGTCCTGTTGGAAAAAGCGAGAAGGAGACCCACTCCAAAAGAGCTTATGCGATGATAAATAATGATGAAAATGAGCGAATGAACAGCAGTTCTGGCGGTGTGTTTTCACTTGTTGCAAAGGCTGTCCTGAATGATAATGGAGTTGTTTTTGGTGCAGCGTTTGATGAACAAATGCATGTCAGACACGATTTTTGCGAGAGCCCGGACGAGCTATATAAATATCAAGGCTCAAAGTATGTGCAAAGCTCAATCGGTTATTCATACCGTGATGCTGGTGAGTTTTTGAAAAGCGGCAGAAAGGTTTTGTTTACGGGAACACCTTGTCAGATTGAAGGACTAAAGCAGTATCTTGAAGCTTTGGCAATATCGGCTGAGAATCTTTTGGCTGTTGATATTATTTGTCATGGTGTCCCTGCTCCTGAGGTCTGGCACAGATATAGAGAATTCAAAGAGGCTGAAAATGGCTCAAAAATAACAGATGCACAGTTTCGTTCAAAGGTTTCCGGCTGGAAAGACTTTTCTATGAAGCTCGATTTTGAAAAAGGAAATCAGAGTGTTACAAAAGTGTGGGACGATTTATATGTCGGCTCATTTTTGAGAAATCTATGCTTGCGTGAGAGCTGTTATGCTTGTCCTTCAAAAGGTAATCAGAAGCGTTCGGATATTACGCTTGCTGATTTTTGGGGAATTTCTCAGGAAATACCTGAATTCAATGATGATAAAGGTGTATCTTTTGTGGTTGTAAACAGCGAAAAAGGACAACATTTTATTGACGATGTTTCACGCTTTTGTAATTTCAGGGAAGTTTCTTTTGAACAGGGCGTTAAGCACAACAAATCTTGGTATATGTCGGCTTCAAAGCCAAAAATGGCTGATTATTTTATGAGTAATTACAAGAAAAAGCCTTTTGATAAAGTTGCTTTGAAATCTGCCAAAAAGACAGGTATCTGGAAGGTTTTAAGAGCATTGAGGGGTAAATAATGCAAAAAAGTATTCTTATTAAAGCAGGAAGGGTTTGATGATGAGTAAAAAAGGCAGTATTTTATCAAACTATTTTTATACTATGTGTTATCAGGTGCTGGCATTACTGACACCGCTGATAACTACTCCTTATGTTGCAAGAGTGCTTGGAGTTGACGGTGTTGGACAATACAGCTATGCGTTTTCAATTGTCAACTATTTTTCAATTCTTGGTGCTTTGGGTGTAAATACATATGGAAAACTGAAAATTGCTGAATCGAGAGATGATATTCAAAAGACATCCAAGCTTTTTTGGGAGATTTTTATAGCACGGTGTATTACGGTTGCAATAAGCTTATGCCTTTTTGCTATAGTTTACATAAAAATGGTAGATTACAGACCGATTCTTCTGGTGCTGTCACTTAATATACTTGGAGTTGCATTTGATATAACCTGGTTTTTTCAGGGTCTTGAGCAGTTTAAGATGACTGCTTTGAGTAGTATTTCTGTAAAGATACTAAATGTTATTGCGATTTTCCTTTTTGTAAAGGATTCAGATGATGTTTTAGTATATTCGTTCATCATGCAGTTTACTATTTTGCTTGGATTTGTTATACTTTGGAAAAACTTGAAAAAGAACATTGTGAAAATAGATTTTAAGGATATAAAACTTAAACATCACTGGAAAAAAAGTGTTGTATATTTTATTCCGACACTTGCAGGAACGCTTTATTCATACATTGATAAAACAATGCTCGGTACAATAATGGGTTCTGTATCTGAGAATGGTTACTATGAAGAAGCACACAAGATTGAGCAGGTTTTGCTGAGTGTTGTAACATCGTTAAGTGTTGTTATAATGCCAAGAATGGCTTTTCTCTTTAAAAATTCCAAAAGTGGTGAAGCTAACAATGTCATAAAACGTTCTGTAAGCTCGACACTTATGCTTTCTTTTGCCATGATGGTGGGTATTATGTGCGTTGCAAACAGAATGGTTCCTTGGTTTTTGGGCAAGAGCTTTGAAAGATCAGTATTGATGCTTTATGTATTCAGTCCGCTTCTTTTGGTATCTGGTTTTAAGGCTTGCATCGGGCAGGGTATTTTAATGCCGCTCGGCAGACAGAGAGAATATAACACTGCAGTGGTAATTGGAACGATATTTAATATTTTAGCTAATATTTTGTTTATTACTCTTTATGGAGGTATTGGTGCTGCTTTAACATCGCTTTTGTCTGAAATAGTTGTGGTGTTCATACTTTTGATTTATGCAAAGGATTATATTTCGATTTTGGATATTATAAAGTGGTCATATAAGTATATCATTGCATCATTGGCGATGGCGGCAGTAGTTATTTGTGTTGATAGATTTGTGAATTTATCTACAACGATTGTTTTGATTATTGAATCATTAGTCGGAATGTTTGTATATTTTGCAGTGCTTATGTTAATGCATGATGAATCTGTAATCAATCTGAAAAACAGGTTTTCATTTATTCTGAGGAGAAAATAAGATGCTAAAGACGGGTGTTATTACAAAATACTATAATAATAGAAACTCTGGTGGACTTTTACAAGCTTATGCGTTGATAGAAGCACTTAATGGACTTGGATATGATGCAGAGCAGATTTCATATGTTCAGCACAAGAAAATTCCAATCAAAAACAGGTTAACCGCATTTGCACGAGAATGTGTAATCAAAGCTAAGACACACGGGTTTTTCGGGCTTTATAAGGCACCTCGTGAGTTTATGCTGGATATACCGCACACGCAGGTTTATAATTATAAAACTATCAGCAAGACAAACGATATTTATGATGCTTTTATTACAGGAAGCGACCAGATCTGGAATCCTTTGCTTTGCACTGACGGCTATTTTCTTGAGTTTGCTGACAAGGATAAAACAAAAATTTCTTATGCGGCAAGTATCGGGATTGAAAGCCTTGATGACAAGCAAAAAGAGTTTTTTGCAAACAGTGCTAAGGATTTTGTTGCAATTTCGCTTCGTGAAAAGAATCTTGTTGAATGTCTTAGTGAAGTTTTAGAAAAACAGGTTGAATGGATGCCTGATCCAACGCTTTTGCTTTCAGCAGATGACTGGGAAAAGGCTATAAGAAAAGTGAGCGATAAACGCACTGAAAAGCCTTATATTCTGACATATTTACTTGGTGGAAATCAAGAGCATTTCAGGCTTGCAAATTGCTTGTCTGAAAAGGCAGGAGTGGCTGTAATTAACATTCCGTTCACGGTGAATGACTATCTTAAGAATAAGAATAATATTTATGGTATTGGTCCTCGTGAATTTCTTTGGCTTATAAAAAATGCTGAATATGTTCTTACCGATTCTTTTCACGCAACGGTGTTCTCTATTCTTTTCAATGTTAAATTTGGTAACACTCTCAGAGAAATGAATGGAAATGCAAAAACAACATCAAGGATAGATTCTCTTTATGAGATGATTGATATTCCAGATCACTGGATTAAAGATGAGAATGATTTTGATAAAATAACAGCTCTTAATGACACAGACAATGTTGAAAAACGTCTGCAGGAAATACAAAATACTGGACTTGAATTTTTGAAAAAGAGCTTAGGTGAATAACATGAAAAAGATTTTGATTATCACAGGCCGATATCTTCCAGGCTATAAGGACGGAGGTCCTGTTCGCACACTTAAAAACCTGACCGATTATCTTGGCGATGAATATGATTTTTATATTCTCACTGCCGACAGAGATCATGGCGATGAGGTTGCTTATCCGAACATTAAGTATAATGCATGGAATCAGGTCGGCAAGGCAAAGGTCTGGTATGTTAAGCCAAAGGGGTTCAAGTGCAGTCTTATAAAAGAGCTTGCTAACAAGGCGGACATTGTTTATGTTTGCGGTTGCTTTAATGATTATGCTATAAACACGCTTTTGCTAAACCGTTTTGGCAGGATTGATAAGCCTGTGGTTGTGGCTTCAATGGGGCTTTTTTCGCCGATGGAATTCAGGCTTAAATATAAGAAAA
>JAFTAX010000140.1 GCA_017458445.1 Ruminococcus sp.
CTGATTTTGATTCTTTGACATTACCAATCCAAGCTGGACCGTTATCTGCATAACCGGTCTTCAATTCAATGTATTTGATATTCATAGCGTTTTTCCTTTTTGTGTTCTCATAAAACAATCATCCAATTTGTAGTCACAACCCTGCTCGAGTGATCAACGCTACCGTCTCAACATGCGTCGTCCTCGGGAACAAATCAACAGGGCGATATTTTTCTACCTTGTAACCCATTTGTTCCAGAATATTGCAATCTCGTGCTGCTGTTGCTGGATTGCAGGAAATCATAACTATCCTTTCAGGATTCATTTTAACCATGTACTCAAGCGTTGCGATGTCACAGCCCTTTCTTGCAGGGTCCGCTATTATTACATCAGGCTTCTCACCCCTGTTATACAGCACCTCGGCTATCTTTCCTGCGTCGCCACATATGAATTCAGAGTTGGCAATGCCGTTTTCTTGTGCGTTACGCTTGGCATTCTCTATAGCTGACGGGATAATCTCAACGCCAATTATAGATTTGACATTATCCGACATTGATAGCCCGATTGTGCCAGCACCGCAGTATAAATCAAGCAGCAGGTCGCTGTCAGTAAGCCCTGCATAGTCTTTTGCAATAGCATAAAGCATTTCAGCTTGCATGGTATTGACCTGATAAAAGGATTGCGGTGACAGTATAATCTTGTTACCACACATTATGTCGGTAATTGTGTCCTTGCCGAAAATGGTTTTGAGCTTACTTCCCATAATAACGTTTGTGTTCTTGCTGTTTTCGTTCAGCACAATGCTCTTTATGTCGGGAAAGCTCTCGGCAAGCTCACAAGCAAGGTTATCAAGGCAACTTGACTTAGCAATGTCTGTCACGATTATACAGACCATTATTTCACCTGTATGCTCACCACGGCGAAGATAAATGTGCCGTACTAAACCCTGCCCTGTCTGCTCGTTGTACGCAGGGATATTATGAGCGTTGATGTAGTCCATAATCGAAACTAAAATTTCAGTAAACACTGTCGGCTGCAGTGCACAATCAAATGTGCCTGTAACACGGTGAGAACGGCGTGAATAGAATCCACAGACCGCCTTACCGTCTTGCTGTGCAACTGGATACTGTGCTTTGTTGCGGTAATGCTCTACCCTGTCACTGCCGAGTATATGTTCACACTCAGCTTCAATCTTGCCAATACGTTCGAAAGCTGAGCGGACAAAGTCTTCTTTAATTCTCAGTTCTTCTTCATAAGTAAAGTGCCTGAATGAGCAACCACCACATTTGGAATAGACAGGACAATTATCCTGAATTCTACAGCTTGACGGTGTGATTATGCTATCAATAATTCCGTAGCAAAAACTTTTTAGCACCTTGACGATTTTACACTCAATCACATCTCCGACAGCAGTCATCGGCACAAAAACCGCCATGCCGTCATGCCTGCCAACGCCGTTGCCCTCGTTTGTCATACCAGTGATTTCAAGAGTTATTATATCATTTTTCTTTAGCATAGAAATCCTCAATTTCGTCCTTTTTCTTTAGCATCAAATCAAAATGCTTGTTATACTCAAGTGGAAATTTATAGTTGAAAACACGCTGTAAATCGTTGTTCTTAAGACTCACAAGCTTAGTTGATCCACCTGCACCCATTGCAAGAATAGTCTGGACTTCTTCCATTATGTAAATGTTGTAAAGACTCTCGTAACCTTTCTTGCTCCAGCCAATATTCTCCTGATTATCAAGCATATTTCTCTGCCTGTATAGATAATATGGCAGGTAACCCGACTCAAGCAGACGCTTTGTCGCATAATCGACCATTTTAGACGCAGGATTGTCAAAAACTGTGTCGTCATCGTCCTGATTCAGCCTTGCAGCACGCTTGATTGACAGCGTATGAACCGTTATGTTCTCAGGCTCAAGATCGATAAGCTTGTCTATCGTGTCTTTAAAGCTTTCGAGCGTATCGGTCGGCAGACCTGCAATTATATCGGTATTAATGCACTTAAATCCGACAGTTTTTGCAATATCAAAGCTATCATAAAACTGTTTTACAGTGTGCTTTCTGCCGATTTCTTTTAGCACATCATCATTAAGTGTCTGCGGATTGATTGAAATTCGGTCACAGCCGTTTTGCTTTAAAACCAAAAGCTTCTCTTTTGTTATCGTGTCAGCACGCCCAGCTTCAACGGTGTATTCTCTCAAGTTCGACATATCAAAACAGTCATAGATCTTTCGTATTATCTTTTCAAGCAAACTTGCATCCAATGTTGTCGGAGTGCCCCCGCCGAAGTAAATTGTATCGAGTTTCAGCCCAAGCTTTTTAACAATCGCTGAAGTGTACTCAATCTCCTTGCACAGATTTTCAACATACTCAGGGATAAGGTCCATACAGCCCTCGATTGACTGCGACACAAATGAGCAATA
>JAFTAX010000002.1 GCA_017458445.1 Ruminococcus sp.
CTTTACTGTCAAGGCTTATAGAACGTCAAACGGTAAGACATATAACGGTAAATATGTAACAAAGAGCGTAAAGGTTAAATAACAGACATAGAAAAATCCACCCGTATGGGTGGATTTGTTTTTATTGTAAATCTCCACGATTGAATTCAGATAGCTCAAGTCCCTCATTTCTCTCCAAAGCCCAGCGGATATTCCACTCGCTTGTGAAAAGCAGCAGATAGTTGCCCTTGAAATCCTGCACAAGCTTGGTGTCACTGCTGAGTTTGAGCGACTTTATGTCAATGTCCTTGTTGTCAATCCAGCGGATGTATGAGTATGGCAAGCCTTCTTTTATCATCTCAACGTTGTATTCGTTTTTCATGCGGTATTCAAAAACATCAAACTGCAAAACACCGACAACGCCAACAATGACCTCTTCCATACCAGTGTTCGGCTCCTGGAAAATCTGGATTGCACCTTCCTGAGCAATCTGCGTGGTGCCTTTGACAAACTGCTTACGCTTCATCGTGTCTTTCTGGCGGATTCGCTGGAAATGCTCTGGTGCGAAGGTAGGTATGCCTTCAAATTCAAACTTCTTGTTAGGCGAGCAGACCGTGTCACCAATTGAGAAAATACCAGGGTCAAATACGCCGATAATGTCGCCAGCGTATGCTTCACTGATGATTTCACGTTCCTGTGCCATGATCTGCTGCGGCTGTGACAGACGCATTTTCTTGTTGCCCTGAACGTGCAGCACGTCCATGTCTTTGTCAAACTTACCTGAGCAAATTCGCAGGAATGTGATTCTGTCACGGTGAGCCTTGTTCATGTTCGCCTGTATTTTAAATCCAAACGCCGAGAAGTCCTTGTCAAACGGATCAATAAGCCCGTCGCTCGAGTTTCTTGCAGTCGGCGATGTCGTCATCTTGAGGAAGTTTTCAAGGAACGGCTCAACACCAAAGTTTGTAAGAGCCGAGCCAAAGAATACAGGCGACAGTTCACCTCTGTGAACAGCGTCAAGGTCAAACTCCTCGCTTGCACCGTCCAGAAGCTCAATGTCCTCCATTATTGTGCTGCGGTTTTCCTCGCCGATAAGCTCAGCCAATGCAGGATCGCTCAGATCAACCTCAGTTGCCGTAACCTTGTGCTGACCGTTGTTTGCCTCAAATGACACGATATGCCTTTTGTCACGGTCATATACGCCCCTGAAATCCTTGCCCGAGCTGATAGGCCAGTTGACAGGATAGGTCTTTATGCCAAGTTCGCTTTCAATCTGCTCGAGCAAATCGAACGGATTTCTCGACTCTCTGTCCATCTTGTTTATAAACGTAAATATCGGGATATGTCGCATAACGCAAACTTTAAAGAGCTTTCTCGTCTGGTTTTCGACACCCTTTGATGCGTCAATCACCATAACAGCCGAGTCTGCTGCCATCAGTGTACGGTATGTGTCCTCCGAGAAGTCCTGATGTCCTGGTGTATCGAGAATGTTGATGCAAAAGCCGTCATACTGAAACTGCATTACTGATGATGTGACAGAGATTCCTCTCTGCTTTTCGATCTCCATCCAGTCGGAAACAGCGTGACGTGCAGATTTTTTACCCTTGACTGCACCAGCCTGTGCAATAGCTCCGCCATAAAGCAGGAACTTTTCAGTAAGCGTGGTTTTACCAGCGTCAGGGTGAGATATGATAGCAAACGTACGTCTGCGGTTAATTTCTTGCTCCAGAGTGCCCAAAATAATTCCTCCAAAATTCAGTATCCTAACTATTATACAACAACTGTACCAAAAATGCAAGGGCAGAATACACAAATTATCATCATAACTTATGACATAAAAACCTTTACTTTTTGCATTTATTGTGCTATGATAGTAAAAGCGAACTTTAAACAAAGAAAGGATTATTTTATGGTAGATTCACTGGTACAATGGTTTACGACAAATCTTGACGGGCTTCCGAAAGAGCTTATAGTGTTCATTATATCTATGGTGCCGATACTTGAGCTGAGAGGTGGATTTATTGCGGCAGCACTTCTGCACGTGCCGTACCTCGAAGCTGTGCCGATCTGCATTATCGGAAACATAATACCGATCCCGTTTATACTGCTCTTTATAACAAAGCTGTTTGAAAGGCTTAAAAAGACGAAGCTTTTAAAAGGCCCGATTGAAAAGCTTGAAGCAAAATCGCTGTCAAAAGCGGACAAAATACAAAAATATGAGTTCCTCGGACTGCTGTTATTCGTAGGAATACCGCTGCCAGGAACAGGTGCATGGACCGGCTCGCTGATTGCCTGCCTTTTGGAAATAAAGATGAAAAAGGCAATCCCTGCGATTTTCCTTGGCCTGATTCTTGCAACAATAATAATGAGCTTTATTACATACGGAATACCGTTTTTGATTAAAATGCTATAAATAAAAACCACCCGAATATTCGGGTGGTTTTTTTGTTTGTTCTTTAGCTTGCTATTGTCCTATCATAAGAGATTTTACCAAGAGTGAAATGTGCCGTCATGCCACTAACCATATCGTCAGGAATTCCGATGAATTTACCGATTAAGAACACCTTTCCCTCATCAGCGGTAATTTTCTTACCACCTGCAATAATGCTTCTGTATGCACGGTCAACTACAATTGCATCTGTGTCAGTGCCGTCAATCGTTGCATAAACGCTTGCACTGTCAGTGTTCAGCACTTCCTGCTCATCAGCAATAAGGATAAATCTTACATCAGTTGAGCCGTCATCATTAGCTCTGAGCTGATATTTTAGCTCACCAGTTGGTATTACATTATAAACATAACCATTCTCTGTTGCGTAGTTGTAGCCTTCTGTAACAGCATAACAATTGATAACAAAATCTCTCATAATGAATACTTCGCTACCATATTTATACTGATGTTCAAATGCGTTATCACCAATGCTTGTAACTGCTTTTGGAATAGTTATGTTACGCAATCTTTCAGAGCCTGTGAATGCGTCTGCACCAATGCTTTCAAGCGTTTCAGGCAGAGTTGCTGTCTTAAGATTTTTACAGCCGTTGAATGCCTTATCTCCAACACTTGTTACACCCTCAGGAATAGTTACAGAATTAAGTGATGTGAAGTTCATAAATGCCTCATTACCGATAGATGTAACCTGCAATCCTGCAATTTCAGACGGAATTGTAATTTCTCTTTCAGTGCCGTGATAAGCAACTATTTCAGCTGTTCCGTCAATTTTTTCAACAACATCATACAATTCCTCAGCAGAAAGATCGTTTCCGTTAAGCAAGCCGTAGCTAAAGCCGTTTGCTATTGCATATTCCTCAGCTGCTGAGCCTGAATAGCAGTAGATTCTGAAGCCGTAATGCTTTACATACTCGCC
>JAFTAX010000141.1 GCA_017458445.1 Ruminococcus sp.
ATATAGTATAATAAATTAGTTGTTTGAAATATATGCAGATGTACCCAAGTGGCTGAAGGGTCCACACTCGAAATGCGGTAGGGCGGTAATACCGTCGCGAGAGTTCAAATCTCTCCATCTGCGCCAGAAGCCTCCGCAAGTTCGGGGGCTTATCTTTTATCCTTTGCTTTAGGAGGTTCTATATGAATTGTTCTTTAGACTGGCTGAGTGATCCTGAAGTGTTCGAAGTCAACAGATTGCCTGCACATTCAGACCACATTGTATACAGCAATATAGATGAGCTAAAAATAGGGAAATCATCGCTTTATCAGAGTTTAAATGGCATGTGGAAGTTTTCCTATGCAGTAAATCCTGACAAGCGAAAGAGTAACTTTTATGCTGATAGTTTTGACACTGACAGCTTCGATGAAATCACGGTCCCTGGGCATATCGAGCTTCAGGGCTTTGGCAAGCCTCATTATGTCAACACGATGTATCCATTGGAAGGCAAGGAGCATCTCAGACCGCCTTTTGTGTCAAAAAAGGATAACCCAGTCGGCAGCTATGTCAAGTATTTTGACCTTGATGACGGGCTGAAAGGCAAGCGGGTGCATATCACGTTTCAGCAGTGCTAAAAAACGATACGCTATGGGCTGAAAAAGGCTATGAAACTGCCTTTGCACAAGAGATTTTCACAATAGGCGATGAAAGAACTGCTGTAGCTTATGATTGTAAGCCTGATATTGTTTACGGCGACTTTGTGATAGGTATCAACGGCGAGAATTTCAGAATGCTTTTTGACAAAAAAGAAGGTGGAATTGCATCGCTTGTCTATGATAACACCGAGTATATCACCCGTGTGCCTAAGGTCAGCTTCTGGCGTGCGACAACTGACAATGACTTCGGTGCTGCCGAGCAGACAAAGCTTTCACAGTGGCTGATTGCAGGGAAGCAAGCAATAAACTGCATGGAAAAAATTGAGATGCAAGAGCATGATGACTCATTTGAGATTAAGTTTGTTTACCGTTCGCCGTCTGTGCCGACATTTGAGTATGAGGTAATATATACCGAACTTTTTGACGGCAGGCTGAGGGTTAAGGTCAATTATCCAGGTGTTGAAGGAATGCCTGATATGCCTGTGTTTGCAATAGATTTCAAGCTCAAAAAGCAGTACTGCAACTTCACATATTACGGCTTTGGACCTGAAGAAAACTATAGCGACAGATGTCAGGGTGCAAGGCTTGGCTTGTGGAGATCCAACGCAAAGGATAATGTGTCAGCATATCTAAATCCACAGGAGTGTGGTAACAGGACAGGTGTTAGAACGCTAAGCGTATATGACATTGACAAAGGGCTGACTTTTGCAAAGGTTGACAACCCTTTTGAGATGAGCGTTTTGCCATACAGTGCCTATGAGCTTGACAACGCAACCCATCATAGAGATTTGCCTGTTGTGCAGTATACATGGGTGAGAATTGCTGCCAAGCAAATGGGTGTCGGTGGTGATGATACATGGGGAGCACCTGTACATGAAGAGCATAGAATCAAGGCTGATAAGCCGATGACGCTTGAATTTGAGATCTCACCATATAAAAAATAGCAACAAAAAAGGGAAGTCCTGAATTTCAGGGCTTCCCTTAATTCTTTATTATCTTGGTTCACAAATCAAGCTTATCGCCGTTCTTGTGTCATCACCAATCATGATGTTTGCAAAAGCAGGAGTGCATATCAAATCTACACCGATAGGTGCTAAATATCCACGGGCAATCGCTATTGCCTTGATAGCCTGATTAGCTGCACCTGCACCGACAGCCTGTACCTCAACTGCACCCTGGTCACGAATTACGCCAGAGATTGCACCAGCAACCGAATTAGGTGCAGATTTTGATGAAACCTTTAGTATTTCCATAACCCTATCTCTCCTTAATTGGTATAGTATTGTTAAGTCTGAGAAAAACTTAAGCAACTAAATTTGATAAACTCATTATACACTAATTGCTAAAATAAATCAAGCATAAATAACGAATTTGTGCATTATCGCTTAATTATGCGTAAAATTTTGGTCGCTTTGCCCAATTTTTCATCGAAATTAATTACAACACCATTAATAAAACATGGATTCTCACTTTCGACAAAATGAACAGGAGAGTGATATTTCATTTTATCTATTGCACGGTTAGTGTCAACGCCAAGCACCGACAGCTCTGCACCTGTCATTCCAACATCAGTGATGTATGCCGTGTGGTCATCGAGTATCATCTCGTCAGCGGTCTGGACATGAGTGTGTGTGCCGAAAACTGCTGTAACCTTGCCTGCGAGATAGTGTCCTAAAGCTTTCTTTTCTGATGTGGCCTCAGCGTGAAAATCAACGAAAATGTTTGGAGTATCAATGTCTTTCAGCACGTTGTCCATAGTGAAAAACGGATTGTCTAAAGGCTCAAGGAAAACAGTACCCATCAGGTTTACAACAGCAATACTTATACTGCCTAAATCAACAACAGTAACACCATGACCGACAACGCCGTCAGGGTAGTTTAAAGGCCTTAGCAGGTTATCCTTTAAGTCGAAAAGCTCTGTTGACTCTTTTTTCTGAAAGCAGTGATTGCCTGTCGTGATAACGTCAGCACCAATCATCATAAGTCTGTCATATGATTTTGGCGTGATACCGTTACCCTTTGCAGAGTTTTCACCGTTGATTATAGTAAAATCAATGTTATATTCTTTTTTGATGGAGTATATGTTTTTCTCCAGAAAATCGCAGCCTGATTCACCGACTACATCGCCAATAAATAGTAAATTCATATATAACTCTTTCCTAATATAGTATAAAAGCTGGCAATAAGCCAGCTCTTATTTTATTCATCAGTTTGTGTTTCAGTTGTCTGTTCAGCTTGTGAATCTGCATCATCAGCTGTGTCATTGTTTTCAACAGCTTCAACGCTGTCGTTCATAAACTCTTCCTCAGTGATTTCGCCATTCATAAGCTTTTTAAAGTCAGGTCCATCAATCTTCTCATATTTCATGAGATATTTAGCAACAAGATGAAGCTGATCGATGTGTTCCTTCAAGATGTTCTCAGCCTTTTCAAAAGCGTCCTCAACGATGTTTCTGATTTCGTTGTCGATCTCAGCAGCAACGTTTTCAGAATAGCTTGGAGTTGTTGAGTAATCTCTGCCGAGGAATACTTCATGCTCACCTTTGCCGTAAACAATAGGTCCGAGGTTTTCGCTGAAGCCATAGCGAGTAACCATGTTTCTTGCTGTAGCAGTAGCACGTTCAAGGTCGTTTGAAGCACCAGTTGAAATGTCATCAAGGATAATCTTCTCGGCAACACGTCCGCCAAGCAGCACGATAATGTTTTCAGCCATTTCCTTTTTGCTTACATAAGATTTATCCTTTTCAGGCAAGCTCATTGTGAATCCGCCAGCCTGGCCACGAGGAATGATTGATACCTGGTGTACTTTATCTTGAGTAGGGCAGTAGTAAGTGCATATTGCATGACCGCCTTCGTGATAAGCTGTAAGCTTTTTCTCTTGTTCTGTAACAACCTTTGATCTCTTTTCAGGACCTGCAATAACCTTGATTGATGATTCTTCAAGATCCTGCTTTGTGATAGCCTTTCTGTTGTTTCTTGCAGCAAGAAGTGAAGCCTCGTTGACAAGGTTTTCAAGATCGGCGCCAGTGAATCCAACGGTAGATTTAGCGATTGTAGCCAAATCAACATCAGGAGCAAGTGGCTTGTTTCTTGTATGAACCTTGAGGATTTCTTCTCTGCCCTTAACATCAGGATAGCCAACAAGAATCTGTCTGTCAAAACGTCCCGGACGAAGCAGAGCAGGGTCGAGAATGTCACGTCTGTTTGTAGCTGCCATAACGATTACAGATTCGTTATCAGAGAAGCCGTCCATCTCAACAAGAAGCTGGTTAAGTGTCTGTTCACGTTCATCGTGACCGCCACCAAGACCTGCACCTCTGTGTCTGCCGACAGCGTCTATTTCGTCAATAAAGATAATTGCAGGAGCATTTTTCTTTGCCTGCTCAAACAAATCTCTGACTCTTGATGCACCGACACCAACGAACATTTCTACAAAGTCTGAACCTGAAATCGAGAAAAACGGAACATTTGCTTCTCCTGCAACAGCACGTGCAAGCAATGTCTTACCAGTACCCGGAGGTCCCATAAGCAAAACGCCCTTAGGTATTCTTGCACCGATTTCAGCGTACTTCTTAGAGTTTTTAAGGAAATCAACAATTTCCTGAAGTTCTTGTTTTTCTTCATCAGCACCTGCAACATCAGCAAAAGTAGCCTTTTTGCTGCTCGGAGCTTTTTTTGCATTAGTTTTGCCAAATGATGACATCTTTCCGCCGCCAGCATTTTTGGTGATGAAAATAAAGAAGAAAACCATAGCCCCCAACATCAGAACAGTTGGAATAAGGCTTAGCCAGAAGCTGTTGTCTGATACAGGTATCAAATCGTATTTCAACGGGTCATCAGGATTTTCAGCGTTGTAATTCTTGCGGTAATTCTCAGCGTCCTCACCACCAAGAACTTCTTCAGCAAAAATGTTTACATTCGGAACGGTGTAGTTTTTCATCTCGTCCGAATCCTTGAGCTTATATTTTAACTCACCTGAGCCGAGATCAAGTGTAAATTCGGAAACCTCAAGTCTGTCAAAATAGCCCATAATCTCTGAATACTCAGTATCTGTACGATTATTGCTCATAGATGTGAGAAAATATACCAGCGTTCCGATTATTGCTACAGAAATAAGCAAATACGTCAGCAGTGATTTTCCGCCACTTTTTTTATTCAACTATATCACAACCTTCTAATAGAATTCTTATGTCAAAACTGCAGAGCTAAAACGAGGTGCTTAGCTCTACATTAGCATTATAAAGTGATTCGATGATAAGCATAACAAATCTGTGTGATAGTTTTATGATATTTTGCAAACCATAATGCTTTTTGTGCTGTTGTCAACTTTTACACGCTCAGCACAGCCAAATCCTTCAATCCAGATTATGCCGTCATCATCGCACAAAATAACAGTTTTATCCCGCATATCAATCGGAACTTTTGCATTAAACAGTTTCTTGACAGATGATGTGAAATCTCTGCCACAAAGCTGAATCCTGTCGCCGTTATCTCTGTTTTTTATATAAAGCTTACCCTTTATTTTACCATAATCCAAAGGTTTTTTTGCTAACATTTTATGAATATTTTGGCTATTGCAGGAAAAAACCTCTGCACAAAAACGTCTTCCGAGAAAAACATACTCCAAATCTGTTTCAATCGGTATGCAAATTGATACATTCTCGATATTTTTAATCTCATTTATGCTAAAGATATTGTTTTCACAAATTGCATATATATCCGACTGCAGATTAATCTTTCCGCCGTCATTAATAATCGTCACAACATCAGTTATGCTGTCAAAAGAATATCTGACACCGTTTTCTGCAAGAATTTTTGCAACAGCACGCCTTTTTATAGAATCGTGTGCATCACTCAGTACATCAGCACGGTAGCCTGAGTCAACCTTTGCATCATTAAGCAGCTTGTCTGTCATAAGCTCAAGATAATCCTCATCAGCCTTAAGATTGTCAAGCGTTTTTTCAAAAGTTGACAGCAGGGAAGGATTTATCTCCTTTAAGACAGGCACAGCTTTAATGCGGATTTTGTTTCGTGAATAGTCAGTTTCAAGGTTTGTCGAATCGGTGACATAGCCTTGATTTTTGCTATCGAGATAATAGATAACTTCCTCACGAGTGCACTCAATCAAAGGCCTGACTATATTGTCACGAACAGGTGGAATTGAGCATAAACCTTTAAGCCCTGTACCTCGTGTCAGATTAAAAAGCAGCGTTTCAAAGTTGTCCGACAGCGTGTGTGCTGTTGCAATTTTCTCAGCCTTAATGCTCTTGAAAATGTCGTATCGAAGCTTTCTTGCACCTTCCTCGACAGAGCAGGAGTTGTCCTTGCAATACTTTGCAACATCAATTCTATGTACCTCAATCGGTATGCCGAGTTTGCTGCACAAATCAACGCAAAACTGCTCATCTCTAAGGCTTTCATCACCTCTTAGCTGGTGGTTGACATGGCAGGCAACAACGTCATAGCCCAGTTCTATTAAACATAAAAGGAGTGAAACGCTGTCTGCTCCACCTGACAGTCCAACAGCCACACGTTCACTCTTTTTAAGCATATTATATTTTTCAATAGTGTCAAAAACTTTGTTTTGCATATTTACTCTCTTCTCATATCCATGCCACGAAACAGCGTGTATTCACCAATCCACGCAAGATTAATTGTGCCTGTATTACCATGACGGTTTTTTGCAACAATACATTCAGCAGACGACTGGTCTTCCGTTTCCTTGTTGTAATACACATCACGATATAAAAACAGGATAATATCAGCATCTTGCTCGATAGAACCAGATTCACGCAAATCAGAGAGCATCGGACGCTTGTCGTCACGTTTTTCGGCACTACGTGTAAGCTGTGACAGCACAATAACAGGAACATTAAGCTCCTTTGCCATAAGTTTTAGCTGACGAGTGATTTCTGAAATTTCAGTAACACGGTTAGTGTGCTTGTTTGGTGAGGACATAAGCTGTAAATAGTCGATTACAACCAGTCCGAGATTTCTCATACGCCTTAGCTTTGCCTTAATCTGCGGAACGTTAATTCCAGCTCCGTCATCAAGATAAATCGGCAGTCTTGACAAAGCCTCAGTACCGCCTGCAAGCTTAACCCAGTCTTCATTGCTAATCTGTCCTGAACGCAGATTTGTGTTGTTTACAAGCGATTCTGATGCCAGCATTCTTGTAACAAGCTGTTCTTTACCCATTTCGAGCGAGAAAATAACAACCTCTTTATTTGTCTGCTTACAGCAGTTTACAGCGATATTAAGTGCAAATGCAGTTTTACCCATACCAGGTCTTGCCGCAAGAACAATAAGGTCTGACTTGTTAAGACCTGTTGTAATTGCGTCAAGCTGTGAATAGCCAGTTTTTGCACCCAAATGCAAAGCAGCGTCAGGACCACTTATTTCCTGCAAATGAGTATATGCATCAATAATAACACTGTCGATTCTGGACAGCCCCTGAATCTCATTCCCTTGACGAATGTCAAAGATTTTCTGTTCAGCACTGTCAAGGATAGTCTGCGAATCAACAGAACCGTCGTTAGCTGTTTCTATTATATCGTTTGCAACATTGATAAGTGTCCTTATCTGATATTTTTCTTTTACAATGTTGCAGTAGCTTTCAATATTTGCGGTAGACGGAACGCCTTCCATAAGACCGCTGAGATAAGTCTTTGCCATAGCTGATGTTTCAAAAACGCCAATATCTACAGCTTCGTTTATTACAGTGATAATGTCCTCGTTCTGAGACGTTGAAAACATTCTCATCATAATTGAGAACAACTGCTGATGCTGAGTGCGATAGAAACATTCAGGTTTTAGTATTTCAATAACCTTAGGCAAAACTGACGGGTCAAGAAGTATTCCGCCGATTACAGCCTGTTCAGCTTCAAGTGAGTAGGGAAGTTCACGGCCTAAAACATCACTTGCTCTGACACCTGTTGTGTTTTCATTAGCCATAGTTTATTCTTCGACCACCTTTATTTTAACCGAGCAAGAAACGCCTTGTGTCATCTTTATAACAGCAGAAAAGTCGCCATAGCTCTTTATGTCGCTGTTAAGATTGATTTTCTTCTTGTCAACGTTCTGTGAAAACTGCTCCTTGATTGCATCAGAAACAGTTGATGATGTAACAGCACCAAAAAGTTTTCCGCCTTGGCCTGCCTTAGCCTTGATTACAATTTCCTTACCTTCAAGAGTTGAAGCAATCTTTTCGTTTTCAGCCTTTTCAACATCAAGCTTGTGCTGTGCTGAAGCCTTTTTGCCGGCAAGATCGTTTAGATTCTTAGCAGTTGCCTCAACAGCAAGTCCTTTTGCTAAAAGGAAGTTTCTTGCATATCCGTCAGCAACCTTGATTGTATCGCCAGCTTTGCCTGAACCCTGTACGTCCTTAAGTAAATAACCTTCATGATAAAAACTCCTTTATGTTAAATCATTTGTTATGAATTATTTCTGATATATTCATCAATAGTGCTGATAAGTCTTGACTTTGCATCAGCAAGTGTTGTGTCAAGCTGAGTAGCAGCCATTGTAAGATGTCCGCCACCGCCCATGTTTTCCATAACTATCTGTACATTGAAAGCACCTAAGCTTCTTGCAGAAATATTAACTCTGCCGTTTTCAATATACATTACAAATGCAGCGTCTACGCCCTTGATACCAAGAAGCTCGTCTGCTGCCTGAGAAGCAGCAATTCTGATGTTAGGGAAGCTTTCTTCGGTTGATGCAATAGCACATTTATTGTAAATCTCAGCCGATGTGATAAGGTTGCTCTTTAGCTGATATGTTTCAATTGAGTTTGCAAACAAATTCTTAACTGCAACCGTGTCAGCACCCATTTTTCTAAGGAATGCAGCAGCTTCAAATGTACGGATACCAGTCTTTAATACAAAATTCTTTGTGTCGAGCATAATTCCTGCAAGCAGTGCTTCTGCAACAGGAGCAGGGATCTGAACTTCAGAACCAAAGTATTCAATAAGCTCTGCTACCATTTCGCTTGCTGATGAAGCAATTGGCTCGTGATAGAACAAAACGCTGTTGTCAATCGCCTTAACCATAAGTCTGTGATGGTCAATAACAACAATATCTGTTGCCTTGTGAAGCAGGTCAGCAGACTCAACAAGGTCAGGATTGTGTGTGTCAACAACTATAAGCAACGTGTCGTCAGTAAGCTTAAGCATTGCAGACTCAGGCGTGATATAGTAGCTGTTGATATCGTTTTGACAAACGTGCTTGATAAGGCTGCCGGCAAGAGTCTTGCTCTCATCAACCACAACATAGGATTCAATACCCATTTTTCTGACAGCACTGCACATACCAGTTGCTGCACCGACACTGTCAAGGTCACCATATCTGTGTCCCATTATAAGCACCTTGCTGTGCGTCTTAAACAGCTCAACAAGTGCATTTGCAACCATTCTTGTCTTGACTTTGGTGTGCTTTTCCATGCCGCCCGAAACGCCACCGTAGAATTCAAAGCCGTTTTCAGTCTTGACAGCAGCCTGATCTCCACCGCGTCCAAGACACATCTCAAGTGCCTGCTTAGCGAATGTTTCACTCTCAGCAAGGTCTTTGCTGTTGTAGCCAACGCCGATAGACAGCGTTATGTTACGTCGTTCACCAATAGTGATTTTCTTTGCTTCATCGAGAATCTTGAATCTCTCTTTGATAATCTTAGAAAGATGCTGTTCTTCAAGAATAACACAGAACTTGTCGTTGCTCATCTTCTTTGAGATACCGTTTGTACCATCAAGGAAGTTTTCAATAAGGCTCTCAATCTCAACAAAAGCATGAGCCTTTTCACTCTCACGAAGATTTGACATCAAGTCCTCATAGTTGTCAATAGTAATAAGTATCACGGACTTGTGTGTCTGTCTGTGTTCATATTCAAGCTCTACGTAATCAGTAACATTGTCAAAATAAATCATCGACAGATTGCCTGATGCGTTATTATGTATAGCCCTTGCCTTGTAAAATCTCTGGTCAAGACAAATCAGGTCGCCGTCATCAGTAAAAATCTTATTTACATCAATGTTGACAAGGTCGCAGATGTTAAGTCCGTACGCTTCTTCTTCGGAATAAACCTGAACAGAAAACAGCTTGTTATACCAGATAATGTTGTATTCTTCGTCTACAATGATAACAGGAGCAGGGAAGTTTAAGAGCGAATCACGTTCTGTCTTTGTAATCATTGTTGAGGTCTTTACAATATACTTTTTTGTCCTGTCCCAGAAAAGAAATGTTTCAGCACCAAGTATCAAGCCTGCAATAATTGATATAAAAAGCAAAACCTTACCCTGTGATGTTGTCGAAGGTGTGTCATAAAGAATTATAGAGGAAATAACGGCAGCAAGCAAAATAACTGCCGTTGTTACCCTTGTAATAATCTGAAAATTATTAAAGCTTTTCATCTAAGTTCCTTTCCTTGATGCAAAAAACATCAAGATATGCTTAAATTATTGAATTTCCATTATAATTGGTAGAATCATCGGGCTTCTCTTTGTCTTGAAATAAATGAAATCGGACAGATGGTCCTTCATCTTTGTCTTTATTGTATTCCATTCATATATGTCATTGTCAAGACAATTTTGAAGCTCATCAAAAAGAAGCTGTCGTGCTTCTTCCATAAGTTCTTCGCTTTCTCTTACATATACAAAGCCTCTTGACACAATGTCAGGACCTGAAAGTATTTCGCCCTCGTTTCTGTTTATTGTTGCAACAGCGATAATAATGCCGTCCTGTGCAAGATGCTTTCTGTCACGAAGAACTATAGCACCGACATCACCAACGCCAAGTCCGTCTACAAGCACCTTGCCAGCAGTAGCCTGACCTGAAATTCTCATGTCAACGCCGTCAGTTTCAATAATGTTTCCGATTTCGCCGATAATTATGTTCTTTTCGTCAATGCCGAGAGATTTAGCAGTTTCGGCGTGCTTCATAAGATGCTTGAATTCACCATGTACAGGAATAAAGAACTTTGGCTTTGTGATAGAAAGGATAAGCTTTTGTTCTTCCTGACAAGCGTGCCCCGAAACGTGAACTTCGTACATAGCTTCATATACAACATCAGCACCGAGCTTCAAAAGCTCGTTTACAACACGGGTAACAAACTTCTCATTACCAGGGATTGGCGTTGCGGATATGATAATAAAGTCATTTGGCGTGATTGATACGTTTCTGTGTTCGCCCATTGCCATTCTTGTGAGAGCAGACATAGCCTCACCCTGACTTCCTGTTGTGACAATGCACATCTTGTCCTCTGGATAATTGGACACCATATCAATATCAACAAGTATACCGTCAGGAATCTTAAGATAGCCAAGCTCGATACCCTTGCCGATAACGTTGACCATGCTTCGTCCTGATACAGCAACCTTTCTGCCATGCTTGACAGCGTTGTTTACAATCTGCTGTATTCTGTGTATGTTTGAAGCAAACGTTGCGATAATGATACGTTTTCCTTCCGCCTGGTCAAACAGTTTCTGAAAGCTTTCTCCGACCTTGCGTTCACTCATTGTATATCCTGGACGCTCTGAGTTTGTCGAGTCGGACATCAGTGCAAGCACGCCCTTGTTTCCAAGGTCTGTAAATCTAGCAAGATCAATAGGTCCACCCTCGATTGGCGTGTAGTCAACCTTAAAATCTCCCGTGTGAATAATTATTCCTGCAGGTGTGTGCATTGCTAGACCTACAGCATCAGGGATAGAATGGTTGACACGCAGAAACTCAACTGCCATGCAACCGAGCTTTACAGTCTGCCTTGGTGTAACGGTGTGAAGCTTGACACTGCCGAGAAGCCCATGCTCTCTGAGCTTTCCTTCAAGCAACCCGAGCGTTAGTCTTGTGCCATAAACAGGCACATTGAATTTCTTCAGAAAATAAGGCAAACCGCCAATATGGTCCTCATGTCCGTGGGTTAAAACCACACCTCTGAGTTTTTCAGCGTTTTGCTCGATATAGGTAAAATCAGGGATTACAATATCAACGCCGAGCATTTCGCTGTCAGGGAATGCAAGACCGCAGTCGATAACGAACATATCATTTGAGCATTCAATGACGGTAAAGTTCTTGCCAATCTCATTAAGTCCGCCGAGTGGAATAATCTTGACAGGAGTCTTTCTTTGTGGCTCTCTGCTTCTGTTTATTCTTTCAGCAGGATTGTTTCTTCTGTTGTTTCTGTTTTGGTTTGGTGTCAGCTTTGTGTCATTTGATGAAGAGCTGTTACCGTTGTTGTTTCTTTTGATAAATCTTTTTTTGTTTAGTGAAACGTTGTTTTTAGTATTCATGTAAAATTATTAAGCCGCCTGTAAAATTGTGGTAACACAAACAAAAGGCAGGTTGCTTAAAAACTCCTTCCTTTAAAAAACTTATATTAAATTATATTCTGACGCAAATTAAAAATACAGGGATATGTGAGCAGAAGAGAAACTGCTCTGGAAAAAATTCAGTGGTTAATAGAATATCCCATAAGATTTTGTATTTTCATACAAATATAACGAACAAAATACCTAATAATTATTCTACACTTATTTCAGCAAAATGTCAAGTTATATTTTTACCAAAACCCAATTATTTCCCAATATCTTCATACCTTTTCAGTGCGTCCTGAATTTCATCGCAAATCGCTGATGCTGATTCACTTTTAAAGCTCTCAGCAAATATCATAAGTCCCTGACCGTTTTTCTGCGGACGAATAATAGCTCTCGTGTCGTCTTTTGTGTATAATAGACCATCGGGACTGACATTATTTTCATCTGCAAACTTCTGCTTAAGCTCATGTAAGCTGACCTTTGAGCTTACAAAACGTTGAACAGTGGAAACCTTTGGAATATTATCAACCGCCTGTGGAAAAGTCTGGTTGCTACTTGATAAATATCTCAATATAACACAGATTAGTCCAAGTGCATCCCTGACAAACAAGTTGTCAGCCCTTTGGGCTACAAGCCTTCCCATTTCATCACCGCTATCATCTGATGAGCTGTAGTATCTGAAAACCTGCGAGCCATAGTTTTTAGCTAAATCTTCAGCACACAACGG
>JAFTAX010000142.1 GCA_017458445.1 Ruminococcus sp.
GTTTTCTGCACGGATCTTACAGGCGGCGTGCGTGGATTTGTGCTTTTTGGCATGGTTTTGGGGTGTATGCTCCAGCGATTTGCACTTGGAAACTGGTCAGTGAAGCTCATCTCAAAGGTGACAAGCTTTGTCTGGAATATCCTCCTCAAGCCATTTAAAGCAGTTTTTGGCAGGATTTTCAAGGTAATTGATAAACAAATTGTTAAGAAATACTTAACTTTTTTTGAAAGTAAAAAAAGGCGTAAAAAGCCCTTGAAAGTCTGAGGCTAATTAGTTATAATTAAATCTATAGTATAATGCTATAAGTGTAACGAAATGCGAAAGAAAGGAGAGTGATTGTATGGCAAAAAAACCAAAGGACCGTACATATAAAAAAGCCAGCAAGGCTTTGAAGAAAAAAGACAACAAGTCTTTTGTTATCTCAAAACCACTCTCTGCATTTGCACTCGTTTGCTTTGTTGTTTATTCGGTGATTATGATTATTTCACAGCAGATTCAGATTGCTGACATCAAAAAGGAAAGCGAAGAGCTGTCTGAAAAAATCACTGCTGCAAAACAACAGAACGATGAATATGTTCGTCTGTTGAGTGCTGATGACGAAGCTGCTTATATGGAACGTATCGCTATCGAGAAGCTTGGATATGCTTATCCTAACGAACGTCGTTTTTATATTATTAATGCTGATTAAATTTAAGAGAGGATTAACTAAACAAAATGCAGCTTGAAGTCGGAAAGATTTATGAGGGTAAGGTTACAGGAATAACAAAGTTCGGAGCTTTTGTTGAGCTTGACAAGGATACTGTCGGAATGGTGCATATCTCTGAGGTTGCAAATGCTTTTGTAAGCGAGATCAAGGATTTTTTGAAGGAAGGTCAGACAGTTAAGACAAAAGTTATGAAATTAACCGACGACGGAAAGATCAGCCTGTCAATCAAAAAGGCACAGCCTCAGACAAAGCCTGAGAGAAAAGGCAATTCAGGCAGGAAAAACTATACCCATGATTCCAGGCCGCAGGATTTTATGAAAAATCCTCCACCGGTGTTTGACACACAAGCAGACAGCGGTGATTCTGATTTTGAGGATATGCTCAGTAAGTTTAAAGCAACAAGTGAAGAGCGATTTTCTGATTTGAAACACGTTATTGATAACAAGAGAAAAAGCCCGTCACGAAGAAAATAAAAAGTCAGGGCTGCAATAGTTTGCAGCCTTTTTGCATATACGGAGGATAAGATGAAAAAAAGTGCGTTAAGTCTGCTTGTTATTGGTGTTATAGCTCTTTGTTCCTGCGGTTTTCAGCCGTCGGTAAAGGGCGACAGCCTTATTAACAAGGCGAGAGAAAAATACAAAAACCTTGACAGTGCAAAGGTTGTTATGACAAACATGGATACAAACGAGGTCGAGCAGACGTTTGTGTTTAAGTATGACGAAAAGGGATTACTGTCGTTTGCCTATGAGGGTAAAAATGGCGATGATGTCTATGCACAGTATAACAACGGTGTCGAGAATTTTAGCTATGAGAAGGGCAAGTATGAGTATTCGCAAAAGGGCGATGAGAAGTTTGTTGCCTATACAAAGGACGTGCCGCACCCGCAGGCTGACGAGGGCCTGATTGTCTTTCAGCCGTCAGCAGTTAAAAAGGCTACTGTGAAAAAAGAGGACGGCGTGACTCACGTCCGCCATGAATATGACGTGGACGAGCTTGGTGTTGCAAAGAACACAAAAGCTTTCACTGCGGATTATTATTTTGATAACAAGGACAAGCTGCTTTATTTTGTTGAATCGTCAACGATTGTGAATGATGGCAAAAAGCAAAAGTATGTTTATAAGGTTGAGATAACCGACAAGAACAAGGTGGACAAGGTTGAGAACACCGTTGAAAAATATAAGGATTAAATAGTCGGAGGTGCTTAAATGAACATCATCAAAAAAGGTTCATTCAGATTCTGGGGCGATTGGTTCGGCAGACCTTTGGACAATTCGCATAAGCCAATGAGAAGCCTGATTGAAAAGGATATGCTGGTTGTATTCTTTGAGGACGGTGAGAAGCTGACTGTCTTTAACCCTGAAACTATAATTTCAACTGACGGCGAGTTTTCAATAGCTGATGCAGCAAGAATAATCTGGGAGTGGTATCCTTACGGTGAGATGATGGCTGCAGAGAACAAAAGACGGATTGAATATATCCGCTCATCTGAGGGGAAAGTCATAAAGCGAACCAATCTTGGTGACGGCAATGAGGAGATAATTAACCCCGAAGGTTTAAAAGCGGTAGAGATGTATTGATTGTTGTGCAAAGTGCATAAAACAATTGTTAAAATTTGATAAAAGTTCTATAAGAGTAAATTTGCCAAAATGCTTGCAAAGCGGTATATAATAGTGTATAATATATCTTGCGTGACTGCACAAAGTGTCTGTACTTATGCGTCAGGCACTTAGATATGCGATGAAGTGAAAGGTTGCTGACGGTTTGTCAGGTAATTTTCATGGAGTATGTCCGATTTTAAACCGGGCGACTGTAATACCGAACACAGTATGTGCTTATGCTTCTTGCGAAGGGCAGATTTTCTCTGCTTTTGCATGAGTATGTGAATGCTGTTGTGTTTGCGAGATTGCTGGTCCGAAATACCTGATTTATGGTTTTCGGATTTTTTTATGGCAAGACAGGAAACACGCGGCAGGGTGTAAAAGTTAAATCGGCAATTTTAGCATGATTTGATTCGGGTTTTACGGATATGGATTTTTTATCCTGCCCCCCATTTTAACATATTGCAACGAGGAGGCGATTTAAGTGGCAGTCAATGAAAAGATCAGAATTAAGATCAAAGGCTATGAGCACGCAGTAGTAGACGCTGCAGCAGCAAAGATTGTTGATGCTGTAAAGCGTTCAGGAGCACAGGTTTCAGGACCTATCCCACTACCTACTGATAAGGAGATCATTACGATCCTTAGAGCTGTTCATAAGTACAAAGACAGCAGAGAGCAGTTTGAAATGAGAACACACAAGAGACTTATCGACGTTCTCAGACCAACAAAGGAAACAACAGCAGCTCTTGAGAGTCTTGAACTTCCTGCAGGTGTAAACATTGTTATGGAAATCAAGTAATTTCCAAAGGAGATTAGACATATATAATCTCAGACACAGTGATAACACGCAGGTCATGTTGGGTGCAAAGGCATTCAACCAATAACCTAAATAGGAGGAAACAAAAATGCAGAAAGGTATCATCGGAAAGAAAATCGGTATGACACAGATTTTCGATGAAGCAGGAAAAGTAATTCCTGTAACTGTTGTCGAAGCAGGCCCTTGCGTTGTCGTTCAGAAGAAAACAATTGAGAACGACGGCTATGAAGCTGTACAGCTCGGCTTTGGCGACATCAGAGCAAAGAGAGTAAACAAACCTCTCCAGGGTCACTTCAAGAAGGCTGACGTAGCTTTCAAGAGAACTTTGAAAGAATTCAGACTCGAAGACATTTCAGGTTTGAACGTTGGCGACATCGTAAAGGCTGATACATTTGCTGAAGGCGACATCGTTGATGTAAGCGGTACAAGCAAAGGTAAAGGTTTTGCAGGAACAATCAAACGTCACAACAACGCAAGATTGAAGGAAACTCACGGTACAGGTCCTGTACACAGACACGCAGGTTCAATGGGTGCATGTTCATCACCATCAAGAATCTACAAGGGTAAGGGAATGCCTGGACACATGGGTGCTGAAAAGGTAACAATTCAGAATCTTGAAGTTGTAAAGGTTGACGCAGAAAATAATCTTATTGCAATCAAGGGTGCAATTCCGGGACCAAAGAACGGAACTGTAACAATAGTTGACTGCGTTAAGAAGGCTTAGTGGAAGGAGGATTTATTATGTCACAGATTTCAGTATTTGATATGACAGGCAAAAAAGTAGCCGACACTGAGCTTAACGACTCTATTTTTGGTATCAAGCCAAACAAGGGTATTATGCACGCAATGGTTGTAAACTATCTCGCAAATCAGCGACAGGGCACACAGTCCACGCTTACAAGAACAGAAGTAAGCGGTGGTGGTAAGAAGCCTTGGAGACAGAAGGGAACAGGTCATGCAAGACAGGGTTCTATCAGAGCTCCACAGTGGGTACACGGTGGTGTAGCACTCGGACCTAAGCCAAGAGATTACAGCTATTCACTTAATAAAAAGGAAAGAAGACTTGGAATGAAGTCAGCACTTTCAACAAAGGTTATTGACGAGAACCTTATTGTTGTTGATTCAATCAAGACAGAAGAGTTCAAGACAAAGACTATCGTTGAGATGCTCAAGGCTCTTAAGGTTGAGGGCAAGGCTCTTATCGTTACAGCTGAAGCTGATGCTAAGGTTGTTAAGAGTGCAGGAAACATTCCGGGAATCAAAACAGCTACAGTAAGCACATTGAGTGTATATGACATTCTCAATTATGATAAGTTTATCGTTGCTTCAGACGCTGTAACAAAGATTGAGGAGGTTTATGCATAATGACTAAGACTGCTCAAGATATTGTAATCAAGCCTGTAATCACTGAAGATTCAATGGATAGACTTCAGTCAGGTAAATATACTTTTGAGGTTGCTAAGGACGCAAACAAGGTTGAAATTGCAAAGGCAGTTGAATCATTGTTTGACGTTAAGGTTGCTAAGGTTAACACAATCAGTGTTAAGGGCAAAAAGAAGAGATTGGGAAGATCTGTAGGTTACAGACCTGACCGTAAGAAAGCAATCGTTACTCTTGAGGGAGATAAGACTATCGAGTTCTTTGACGGAATGTACTAATCCGCTGAGGAATTAACCCTCTAAAAGAGGCACAGGAAACTGTGTTCTTCGGACAAGGCGTTAAAACCGAGCATTGTCCGGAAAGTTTCTGCGAGGCAGAGAGGTCTGCTGCGTATTACACGCACTCGCTTATATATAATGTAAGCACACCGCAGAATGTAAGTATGGAGATGTATTTGGATAATGAAAATTATCTTTAACACCTTCGCAAAACCAAATTTTAAGGAGTGAATTCAAAATGGCAATAAAGAGCTATAAGCCTACGACTCCGGGTAGACGTGGCATGACTGTTACAGATTACTCAGAGCTTTCAAAGGTTGCTCCATGCAAAAGTCTGCTTGAACCACTGAAGAAGAATTCAGGCAGAAACAGCTACGGTAGAATCACTGTTCGTCACAGAGGCGGCGGAGTAAGAAGAAAATACCGTGTAATTGATTTTAAGAGAAACAAACTCGACATGAACGCAACAGTACTTACAATCGAGTACGATCCAAACCGTTCAGCATTCATTGCACTTGTTGAGTATGAGGACGGCGAAAAGAGATATATCCTCGCACCTCACGGTCTTGCTGTAGGCGATGTAGTAAGAGCTGGTGCTGACGCTGACATCAAGCCAGGTAACGCACTTGCACTTTTAAACATTCCGGTAGGTACTTTCATTCATAACATTGAGCTTTATCCTGGAAAGGGTGCACAGCTTGTAAGATCAGCTGGTAACATGGCTCAGCTTATGGGTAAGGAAGATAACTACGCATTGGTAAGACTTCCATCAGGCGAAATGAGAAAGGTTCCGATCAACTGTATGGCAACAATCGGTCAGGTCGGAAACATTGACCATGAAAACGTAAATATCGGTAAAGCCGGAAGAAAGCGTCACATGGGTTGGAGACCTACAGTTCGTGGTTCAGTAATGAACCCTTGCGATCACCCACACGGTGGTGGTGAAGGTAAATCACCAGTCGGACGTCCAAGTCCTGTAACACCTTGGGGTAAACCAACTATGGGATACAAGACACGAGCTAAGCATAATCGCTCCGATAAGTTTATCGTAAAACGTAGAAACGGTAAGTAAGCTGAAAGGAGGCAATGATTAATGGGCAGAAGTGTTAAGAAAGGGCCTTACGTACAAGAGGCACTTTATAAAAGAGTTATTGCAATGAACGAAGCAGGAGAGAAGAAGGTGCTCAAGACATGGAGCAGAGCTTCAACAATTTTCCCTGATTTCGTAGGTCATACATTCGCTGTTCACGATGGACGCAAGCACGTTCCTGTTTATGTAACAGAAGATATGGTTGGACATAAGCTGGGCGAATTTGCACCAACAAGAACATATAAGGGTCATGCAGGTTCAAAGACCTCTAATAATGGTAAGTAGCTGAAAGGAGGAGTTCAGAATGGAAGCAAAAGCAATTGTGAAAAATGCTCGTATAGCTCCTCGTAAGGTACAGATTGTTCTGGATCTTATAAGAGGAAAAGATTATGAAGTTGCTATGGCAACTGTAAAGCACACACCAAAGGCTGCTTGTGAATACTTGGAAAAGCTTCTGAAGTCCGCCGCTGCAAACGCAGAAAACAATCACAACATGGATAAGAATAATCTTTATGTTGCAGAATGTTACGTTTGCCCAGGTCCTATCATGAAGAGAATTATGCCAAGAGCACAGGGCAGAGCCTACAGAATCCTTAAGAGAACATCACACGTTACTGTTGTTCTTAAGGAAAAGGAATAAGCTGAAAGAGGAGGTAAACTATGGGCCAGAAGGTTAATCCACACGGACTCAGAGTCGGTGTGATAAAGAATTGGGATTCCCGTTGGTTTGCAGATAAGAAAACTTTCGGTGACACACTGGTTGAGGATTATGAAGTACGTAATTATATAATGAAGGTGCTTAATACAAGATCTAAGAATCCTGAGAGCAAATCAGTATATGCCGGTGTTCCAAAAGTTGAAATCGAAAGATTCGCTGATAACGATGGCGGTCAGAAGGTTAAGATTCACATTCATTGTGCAAAGCCTGGTATCGTAATCGGTAGAGGCGGAGCTGAGATTGAAAAGCTTCGTGCAAACATCGAGAAGAAGATTGGCAAGAAAGTTGCTATCAATATAGTTGAAGTTAAACAGCCTGATCTGAGTGCACAGCTCGTTGCAGAAAAGATTGCACACGATCTTGAAGACAGAATTTCATTCAGACGTGCAATGAAGCAGTCTATCGGCAGAGCAATGAAGCTCGGAGCAAAGGGTATCAAGACAAGCGTTTCAGGTCGTCTTGGCGGTGCTGAAATCGCAAGATCTGAAACATATCACGAGGGAACAATTCCTCTACAGACAATCAGAGCAGACATCGATTATGGTACTGCTGAAGCACATACAACTTACGGCCGTCTTGGCGTAAAGGTATGGATCTATAGAGGCGAAGTTCTTAAGGGTGAAGTTGCAGCGTCTGAGAACAAGGACAGAAAGCGTCAGAGAAGAAACGGTCGCCGTGACTTTAACAAAGGTAAAAGAGAAGGAGGTAACAAATAATGCTGCTTCCAAAGAGAGTAAAATACAGAAGAGTACACCGTGGTCGTCTTACAGGTAAGGCTACAAGAGGTAACAAGGTTTCTCATGGTGAGTTTGGTCTTCAGGCACTTCAGCCAGCATGGATCACATCAAACCAGATCGAAGCTGCCCGTATCGCTATGACAAGATATATCAAGCGTGGTGGTCAGGTTTGGATTAAGATTTTCCCTGATAAGCCAGTTACAGAAAAGCCTGCTGAAACACGAATGGGTTCTGGTAAAGGTTCACCTGAATATTGGGTAGCTGTTGTAAAGCCAGGCCGTGTAATGTTTGAGATTGCAGGTGTAAGCGAAGAAGTTGCAAGAGAAGCTATGCGTCTTGCTATGCACAAGCTTCCAATCAAATGTAAGTTTGTCAAGAGAGAAACTCAAGAAATGGGTGGTGAGCAATAATGAAGGCTAGTGAGATCAGAGATATGACAGCGGACGAGCTCAACTCAA